>NZ_CAUVXG010000061.1:15252-27261 GCF_963555885.1 Protofrankia sp. Cr2 | reverse complement strand
GGCAAAATGCGTGCCGGACAAAATGCGTGACCGGCCTGGATCGACCATGCCGGGTCGTACGTCTCCTTCTGCGCGGACCGCCGACCGCGGGTTGCCGCACGCCCCGGTCGAGGTAGCGTGCGCAGGTGCCATCCGTCCATGTCGTGACCCATGTCGTGACCACTGCCGCCGGGGCGAGGTCGATCGGCGACATGAAGAGGCGAGGCCGACTGCCGCTTGCGGTGTACCCGCACGCTCCCGGCCGGTCGGGCCTGATGGCTGACCAGGTGGCGGTGTTGTGGCGCAGCGGCGGACCTGGTTCGGAGAATGGTCGGTCCTGGCTGCGCGCGTGTTTGGATGCCTACCCCGGACTGGCCTGGATTCATTCCGACTCGATGGGGGTCGACGACCTGCCACTGGCGGAACTGGCAGCTCGTCGGATAGTACTGACGAATGCGGCGGGCGCCTATGCCCGACCTATTGCCGAATGGGTCACGCTTGGCGTGCTCATGGCAAGTAAGAGGCTTGTCGATTTCCTCGGTCGCTGCGCCCACGGTATCTGGGATACGAGCATCGTTCCGCGGGATCTGGTGGGCCGGCGTGTGCTGCTCCTTGGCCTGGGTTCGATCGGCATGGAGGTGGCGCGGCTGCTGGAGCCCCTCGGACTGGACGTCGTGGCCGTTACCCGCAGCCCACGGGCACAAACGGTGGCCGGGGTCACGGCAGTCGTGCACGACGGCTCGTGGCGGGAGATGCTCGCCGACACGGACTTTCTCGTGTGCACCCTCCCGCTCACCGACCGGACCGCGGGCCTGATCGGTCAACGGGAACTTGCGCAGCTGCCGTCCCACGCTTGGATCATCAGTATCTCCCGTGGTCCGGTCGTCGACCAGGATGCGCTGATCGCCCTGTTGGACGCCGGCCGCATCGCCGGTGCCGTCCTCGACGGCTTCAGTCGGGAGCCGCTGCCTGCGACGGATCCGTTGTGGCAGCGGCCGAATGTGGTCGTCCTGCCGCACCACACCTGGTGCTCGCCGAACAGTCGTTCCCGGCTGGAGATTCTCTTCGCGCGTCAGATCCGTCTGTGGTTGACCGGTGAGCGCCTGCTCAACGTGGTCGACTGTCGTCGCGGTTATTAGAGCGTCCGACAATAAGGGCGTGGATCAAGAAGCGGGGTCGGGGTGCGTGCATCGCGAGGCGCGGGAGATTCATCCACGCGACTCACTGGGCCCGGACTGCCGGCCGGGGCGGCGACGCCGAGACGGCACGGGTCGTTGGCCGGCCTGCGACATGATCGCGCGCATCGGCGCGACGGGAGCGTTTCGTCGGCCTTCGGCGCCGTTGTCCTGGAAGTCACCACTGCGGGTGGCAGTCGCTGTCATCATGACCCGTGCGGCGGACGAGCCGGTCGCGGCGCCGGTCGCGGCGCCGGTCGCGGCGCCACGACCATCGTCACGGCCTGCGGTGCCCGCGGGCTTTGTGGCCTCAAGCTGACGAGCGACGGCTATCGCATGGTTGATCGGGATGGAGTAGCCAGCCCGCATCCCGGCCGGTAGATACTCGTTGAACATCGTGGCAGCGGTGTCCATACCGACTACCTGACCCGCCGCGCTGACCAGCGGACCACCGGAGAATCCGGGTTTGATCGCGAGGTTGGTCCTGATGAGGCCGGTCAGCTGCTCCGCGTTGCCGCCACCGGGGTCGGTGGCGGTGATGCTCTGGTTGAGGGCGGTGACGGCGCCGGTGACGACGGTCGGTGCCCCACCCTCGGCATTGCCGACGGCGGCGACGGAATCGCCGATGAAGACCTTCGCCGAGTCTCCGATCGGAACCGTGGTCAGCCCGGCAGCGCCGCGCAACTGGAGCACGGCGACATCATCGGTTGCATCGGCGCCGACGACAGTGGCGGGATACGCGCGTCCGGTGCTGGCGACGGTCACGGTGATGCTTGCGGCGTCCTGGATGACGTGATTGTTAGTGAGCACCTCACCGGCGGAGTTCAGCACCATGCCGGTTCCCGCGGCGGATCCGTTCTGGGAGGCGAGCTTGGAGACAATGCGGACCACACCCGGTGTGACCCGGTCGGCAGCACCGGATCGCTGCGCGGGAACGGGGCTGCTGGTCGCTGCGGTGAACCGGTCGGGAACGGCGATGGTACGGATGACTGGACCCGAGACGACAGTGCCGTCGATGACACCGCCTGACACACCGGCCGCAGGGGCCACAGTACCGATCGCGACGGCGGAGCCGGTCATGTATGCGGTCGCACACCCAAGGGCGGCCGCCCGCAGTCGCCACGCGGAGGTACCGGGACGCTCCTCACCCACCATGCGGACCTCCTTGTGAGTCCACCGCCAGGGCTGGCGCAGCCAGAGCCCTCAGTCCGAGCCCCTGCCGCCTTGCCGCACCTGCCGACGTCTGACTGCCGACTGCCGCCCTCGACCACCGCGATCGAGGTCCGGCGACCTAACCCAATCGCGTGGCGGTCCCCGGGCGATCACCGAACGGTCAGATGGGGGGCACATCACGCCGAAACCACCGCTAGCCCACACGTATCGAAGCGTCAGATAACCTTCTGTGATTGCCTAGTAGTGGCTGCGTGCCGAAGAGGGCTGTGGTCGCACCCCTTCGGTCACGTCACGATTCGGCCCCCTGTTTCGGCTGCCGGCCCAGACGCTGGCGGAGCCCGGCCAGGAGTATCTCCATCCCGAACCGGTATTCCTCATCATGATTACATGTCGCAAGATCGGGAACGGCCGCTGCCAACGCGGGGAAACCGCTCGCCTGGAGCTCCGCGACCTGTCGGGCACGCACGTCGGGCGACTGGGACCGCTCGACCAGCGAACTCCCTCCGCCGGCGAATTGGCGTAGGAGCGCCCCGGTGTGCAGAGCGACGATGGCGCGTATCGCGTGGACGGAGGTGGCCTGGTCGAAGCCGGCGTCAGCCAGCAGGGCCACCCCGGTTTCGAAAGCCCGGACTGCCACTTTCGAGCGCACCGGCCGGGTGGCCAGGAGAATGAAGGCAGCAGGATGGGCCAGCGCTACGCGGCGGAACTCACCGGCAATGGCGTGGATCCGGTCTTCCCACGGTCCGATCATCGCCGGGTTGACATCGATTTCATCGAGGATGACGGTGGTCACCCCGTCGAGTACCGCGGCCTTGTTGGGAACGTGGTTGTACAGGGACATGGCCTCCACACCGAGCTCGCCGGCGAGACGGCGCATGCTGAGCGCGTCGACGCCATCGCGGTCGACGAGTCGGACAGCGGCATCGAGGATCCGCTCACGACTGAGTGGCTGACGGGTACCGGATCCGTTGCTCTTCGCCATGGTGGCTACTAACCGTCCTCGATTCACGAGACCTGCGGCTGCGCGAGAAACGTGCCCGGCAGATCACCATCCGGTCACTTGGCGCGAACAAGCGGACCGGACCGGCCGAGTCGGAACAGTTGAGAACTTACACGTGCCTGCTGCCACCGATACGGGATGACGGTGCAGGGTGGCGAAGGCGAATCCGTGACCACGGGCAGGGAGGCGGTCCCGTCCGTGGCCACGGCTCGCGGTCTTCGGGTCGGCAGCGGCGATGGCGGGGGCCTCTCGCGGGTGGTGCGCTGACCGTCGACGGCGTTCGGCGTTCCGAGCTTGATCTCCTCGTGTTCGCGGATGCGATGTCGGGGGAACATCACGATCGCTATGGTCGTTGTCTCTGGCGGCCCGTACTCTCACTACCCGAGGTAGCCACGGTGGAGTGATTCGTCGCCGTCCCGGCGGCCGGACACGAGGTTTACCGGCGGAACGCTCGTGGCCATGGCGCGTATTTTTCTCTTCCTCGACTTACGGCGTAAGGGTGTCCTGGTACCGTGCCACGCCGACTGAACGTTGTCAACGCACGTAGTTCCTGGTGGGGCCGGCTGGTGGGCTATCGCGCGCCTCTGCGGATCAGCGGGTGGGATCCGTGTCACGGCGGCGGAGAATTCGTTGGGTAATCGGTTGAACCCAGTTGGGTATTGCTGGTAATGCCGATGGGTTGGCGACGGGATCGGCACGAAGCGCAACATCGCCGGGTCGGATTACCGACCGAACATCATCCGCCATTGTTCGATGGTACGAGGCCGGAAAACGCTGTTGTCGCGCCGAACCGTCGACATCGGTGCCGATGGCTGCGCCGAGTAGAGATGCCCGGGAAAGACGACCGGGTCGTCCGGGAGCGCGGCCAGCGCTCGTAGGCTTGTGTACATGGCGTCGGGGTCACCTCCCGGAAAGTCGGTACGTCCGCAGCCTTCCAAAAAAAGCGTGTCGCCGGCGATCAGTCGCCCGCCGTTGACCAGGAAACACTGGCTTCCGGGCGTGTGCCCGGGGGTGTGCAGCAGCCGGATGGCCACTGTGCCGACATCGACCACGTCATCGTGGTCATGGCTGACCAGGTCGGTGGCGCCGACCCCGGTGGTGCGCCGCACCCATTCGGCTTCGTCACGGTGTACGTGCACCGGAACCTGAACGCGGCCGAGCAGATCGTGCAGGCCGGGGAGGGAGAAGCCGAGCATCTCGCCGCCGACATGATCGGGATGGTGGTGTGTGACCAGTACGCCGGCGAGCCGCATGCCGTCGCCGGCAAGGACTGCGAGGATGTCGTCGACCGCGTAGGCCGGATCGACCACGACCGCGTCCCGGGTTTCCTGATCGCCGATCAGGTACGTGAAGTTGACCATCTGGGTCGCGATCGGGTCGCCGACGGCGTAGTCGCGCCCCGACAGCAGCTGACGGAAGTACAGGCGGTTGACCATGTGCCCAAGGTTACGGCGGACCCACCACCGACGCTGCCGGGCGCTGCGTCGCGCTCGGTGTGGGGGGTCAGGAAATTCTCTTGATCGCAGACCCCACCCCGTCGGTCTCGGTCATGGCTTCGAGATGTCACCATCGGTCAATGTCAGCGTCGGCTACCTTGACGCTGGGTAGCATGTGATCAACTGAGCGTGTGGTGGTGGGCCTGTCGGTGTCGGGTCGGCGCAGAGCATGACAACCGCAATCTGTCGGACGCGAGGTGTTCGTCCAGGCATCACGTGGACGTCGTTTTTTGCTGCTTTGTTCCCTGTACCCGCATCATCGTCAGAAAGGTCATCAATGACTTCTCGTCGCAAGGTCGTCGGATTAACCGCTGTGATTCTCGCGCTCGGCTGTGTTGCCGGCGGCGTGACGGCCACCGCGGCCAGTGCCAATTCAAATGACACCGATCGACACGACTTGCAGCATTCCACCCGGAACTATGAGATCGGGCTTTTCGGCGACATGCCGTACGGTCCCAAAGGTCGGGTGCAGTATCCCGACGTCATCGCCGACATGAATTCCCGGAACCTGGAGTTCTCCGTATTCGACGGCGATATCAAGAACGGCAGCGAGCCCTGCTATGCAGACGTTGACGGTTCCGCGCAGAAGGCCGGCCAGCCGGATGTTTACAAATATGCTCTGAACCTGTTCAATCAATTCCGGGATCCGGTTGTCTACGTTCCCGGCGACAACGAGTGGACGGACTGTGACCGGCCGTCCACCGCGGGGCCGACGTTCGATTCGGTCGACCGTTTGAACTACCTCCGCCAGGTCTTCTTTCCGGACAACCGGAGCCTGGGGAGTCGTACCATCCGGCTGACGAGGCAGAGCTCGCAGTACCCGGAAAACGTGCGTTGGGCGCGCGGCCCGGTGACCTACGTCGGCATCAACGTCCCCGGCAGCAACAACAACTACATTCCTGACGGCGACATCAAGGACGGCCCGCAGGCCGAGGCCAACGCGGAGTATGCCGCGCGTAACGCCGCCAACCTGCAGTGGATCACCGATTCCTTTGCGGCGGCAAAGGCGAGTGGCTCGAAGGCTGTCATGATCACCCTGCAGGCCGACATGTTCGGTGACAGTTCCGCTACCCCAGGTGGAACGACCATCGACCCGACCGATCATTTCGCCGACACCAAGGCCCTGCTCGCCCGCGCGACCGTCGACTTCGGTAAGCCGGTTGTTCTTGTCAACGGTGACAGTCACTACTTCACGGTGGACAAGCCGCTCAGTGACGACGCGGGGAACGTGATCGAGAACTTCACCCGGGTGATGACGTTCGGCAGCTCGCTCAACCACTGGGTCAGCGCTACGGTCGACCCGGCGGACCCGGCAGTGTTCAGCTTCCACCAGCACATCGTCACGGCGAATCTCCCCGCCTATAAGTTCAACTGAGCGTAATTGCAACTGAGAGCTCTGTTGGATCTCACATGTGATCGGCGGGTCACATCCAGCCGGTTCCCGGTCGGGCTGCCGGCCGAACCGGTATCAACCTACTGGCATGACATGTCGGCACCGCGCCTGAGATAGGTGACCTGAGATAGGTGACCTGAGTAGGTGGATCGTATCCGCCCCCCTTGACAGTTCTGACTTCATCGGCTTTGACTATTCATTTGTGCGTCGGTGGACTGGTCAGGACTGTCGAGGGGAAGCAGGATCATGAAAACGCTGAGCGTGCCAGTCGTGTTCATCCATGGTCTGTGGCTGCACTCGACGAGCTGGCGGAACTGGACCGAGTTGTTCACAGAAGCCGGCTATGAGACGGCGACTCCCGAATGGCCCGGGGCCGGCGCCACGGTCGAAGAGGCCCGTGGGAACCCGGAAGCGCAGGCCGGCAAGGGACTGAATGAGATCATCAGTCATCACGGCGATTTTCTGCAGACCTTTGCCGCCAAGCCGATCGTCATCGGCCACTCCTTCGGTGGTCTCATTGCGCAGAGCCTGCTGGGACAGAATCTGGCCGCCGCCGCGATCGCGATCGATCCAGCGCAGATCCGGGGAGTTCTGCCGCTGCCCGTCGCTCAGCTCAAGTCCGCGTTCCCGGTCCTGCGGAATCCGCTGAATCTCACCAAGAGCTTCGTCCCGAACAAGCAGGAGTTCAGGTATGGATTCGGCAACGAGCTGAGCCGTGAGGAGTCGGACGAGCTGTACGACATGTGGACGATCCCGTCGCCGGCCCGCCCGTTGTTCGAAGCCGCGACCGCGAACGTCGCGCCGAATTCCCCGGCGAAGGTCGACGTGAAGAACTCGAGCCGCGGTCCGCTGCTCATCATCTCCGGCCGCCAGGATCACACGGCTCCCGATACGATCGCCCGGGCCACCGTCAAGTGCTACCGGCACTCGAGCGCGGTGACCGAACTCAAGCAGTTCGACCGCGGTCATTCCCTGACCGTCGACCATGGCTGGCGCGAGATCGCCCAGACCTCGCTCGACTGGCTTCGGTCCCAGGGCTTGTAAGAGCGCCCCTATTGCCGGTCGCTCTAAGTACCGCCGCTGGGCTGCTGGACGGGCCCGATCACGGCCGGCGGTCGGGGGGTATCCTGCTGGCGTGGCGTCCGTGGCATGGCACATGGGTCAGCCCGGTGAGTCGGCGTAGCGCGGACGGGTTCGACGCGGTCGTCGTCGGCTCCGGTCCCAACGGGCTCACGGGTGCGGTCATGCTCGCCGAAGCCGGCTGGCGGGTGCTCGTCATCGAAGCCGCGCCGACCGCCGGCGGCGGGCTGCGCACCGAGGAGTTGACCGTGGCGGGGTTCCGTCACGATGTGTGCGCCACCGTGCTGCCGCTGGCGCTGGCCTCGCCTGCGTTGCGTGCGTTGCCCCTGGCAGCGGAGGGTCTGCGCTGGGCACATCCGCCGGTGCCACTCGCGCACCCGTTTGAGGACGCGCCGGCGGCGCTGCTGCATCGCGATGTCGCGCAGACGGACACCGATCTCGGGGCCGGGTCGGGGTGGAGCCGGCTGCTCGCCCCGCTCGTCGCCGACGCAGATCGTCTCGCCACCGGCCTGCTCACCCCGCTGGATCTGCCGCCGGCGGCCCCGGTGACGTTGGCCCGGTTCGGGGCCCGTGGGCTGTGGCCGGCGACGATGCTCGCCCGGCTGGCGCTGCGGGGCGATCGTGGCCGCGCGCTGCTCGCCGGCCTCGCCGCCCATTCCATGCTCGACCTGGGCCAACCCATCACCGGTGGGTACGGGCTTTTCCTCGCGGTGCTGGCGCATCGTGTCGGTTGGCCGCTCGCCGTCGGCGGGTCCCAGTCGCTTGCGGACGCTCTGGTTGCACGGCTGCGCAGGCTTGGCGGGGAGCTGGTCACCGACAGCCCGGTGCGCTCCCTCACCGAGTTGCCGCGGGCGGCGGCGGTGCTGCTGGACCTGACCCCGCGCCAGGTGCTCACGGTCGCCGGCGCTGCGCTGCCAGCCGACTACCGACGCGCACTGGCCCGCTACCGGTACGGGCCGGGCGTGTTCAAGGTTGACTGGGCGTTGGACGGTCCGGTGCCGTGGCAGGACCCGTCCGTGGCCGATGCCGCGACCGTGCACCTCGGGGGCACCCTGGCCGAGGTCACCGCGGCTGAACGGACGGTGGCCCGCGGCGGGCATCCGTCCCGCCCGTTCGTACTGTTCGTGCAGGCTTGTGTCGCGGATCCCTCCCGTGCCCCGGCCGGGCGGCACACCGCGTGGGCTTACTGCCATGTTCCACTCGGTTCCACGGTCGACATGACCGAGGCGATCGAAGCGCAGGTGGAGCGGTTCGCGCCCGGGTTCCGGGACCGGGTGCTGGCCCGGCACACGATGTCACCGAAGGCGCTCGAGGCGCACAACGCCAACGAGATCGGTGGCGACATCGGCGGTGGCACCGCCGATCTGCGTCAGCTCATCGCCCGCCCGGTGCTCTCAGGCCGGCCGTGGGCCACACCACTGCCCGGGGTGTACCTGTGCTCGGCTGCGACACTGCCTGGTGCCGGTGTGCACGGGATGGCGGGTGCACATGCCGCCCGTCTCGCTCTCCGTCATGTATCAGGTGCTGTCAGTGGGAAACCTGGTGACCGCTGAGCCCGGACCCGCCGCTGTTGAGGAATTTTCGGGCCGCAGCCTCGCCGTTTGCGAACAGTCGATCGCGGGTTTCCCGGTCGATCGCGAAGTCGACTGGGGAGACACCGCTGGTGTCGATGTAGATTGTCCGCCGGTTCACGCCCTCGCTGTCGAGGTGGTAACGGTTCCAGTCGCCCCGCAGCGTTGCCAGGCAGCGGAACGCGAGACCGACCGGGTTGCGGACGGGCTTGTCGCGGGTCACCGTCGGTTCACCGGACAGCTTGATCCCCCAGGTCGGCCAGCGCGGCTGCCTGCCGTCGGTACGGTCGAAAGCCGTGATCGGGAAACCCGCCAGCAGACCGCCGTCGGCCCAGGTCGCCGTCCCCTTGCCGGTGTCGACCTGGACCGGTCTGAAGTAGAACGGGATCGACATCGACGCGCGGACGGCGTCGACGATCCGGGCCGCGCCGGCGTCCCGGCCGTATCGGTCGTAGTCCCAGGGCAGCCGGACCAGCACCTGCCGGGACAGGTCGCTGACATGCACGACGAGTGAATACGACTGGTAGTCGGCAAGGGAGCCGTCGGGATCGTCGATGGCGAGATGGCTGAACGTGGTCACACCCACCTTCTCCAACTCCGGGCCGAGCCAGTCGACCAGGTAATCCCCTGTATGCAGGCCATCACGCGCAAGGAGGTCCAGGCCCGCACCGAGGCGACCTCCGATGCGCTGTGCGACGGAACGATCGGCGAAGCGCTTGTAGTCGAGATTGTTCATCACGTCGACGAGTTCGTGAGGATCCCTGCCGGCCTTCTGGTAGGCCGCGACGAGCGACGCCACAACGGCGCCGGCGCTCGTGCCGGCGATCCGCGGAAAGGAGTAACCGGCGTCGACAAGGGTGAGCACCGCGCCGAGCAGGCCGATGCCCTTGACCCCGCCGGCATCCAGCACCAGGTCAGCCTTGCGTTCCTGTTCCTGTTCCTCTTCCTGTACCTGTTCCGAGCCAGCCACGGCCGCCCTCCCCGAATGCCCTGTACCTGTGGAAAGGGTAGGCCAGGCAGTCGGTCGAGGGGAGGCACGGTGCCGGTGAGTGCCGGTGCGGTGCTCGGGATGCCTGGCCGTTCACGCTGCCTGCCGGCACCGGGGGAGTCCGCAGGGCAACCGTGCGGTCCCTATTGTGCCAGTACCTCCCCTGTTCCCTTCCATATTGTTCCACCCGCGTTCTGCGAGCATTGGCTGGTTGGCGATACTGGGCCGTGTGACGACCCGCAAGCCGAGCGACGAGACCACCGTCGGCGCCGATGGTGTGCCCAGGCAACCGTTCGCGCATCTGAGCGCGCCGAACGCGTCCTTTTATCGGGATGTGTTGATGACGTTCGCCCGGGCGAGGGACCGGTTCATCGTGCACATGCGTCCCGAGGACGTGAGCGCGGATCTGGGCCGGCCGGGGGATGGCGAGCAGGTGGTCGCGGCGTTGGAGAAGCTGGTCGAGTGGGGAAACCTGCGGTCCGACCCGGACACCGCCCGGGTGACCAGTGTGGAGGACTTCCATCGGGCCAGGTATCTGTACCAGCTGACCACCGCCGGGCAGGCGGCCGAGGAGGCGATCGCCGTCTACGAGGAGGCGATCGGACGCAGGGGTGTTCTCCAGTCGGTGGCGCTGGAGGATATCGCCGCCCACCTGCGCGCGCTGGCCGAGTTGGTCACGGCCGACGAGGCCCGGCTCGACCCGGCGAAGGTGCATCTGTTGTTGCTGGCATTGGCCGAGCGCTTCACCGGGCTCGCCGACAATGCACAGGCATTCATGGCGTCGCTGCGTCGGGTGATTGATTTTGCCGACGGTGACGTGGCCGCGTTCGTCGCCTATAAACAGCGTCTTATCGACTATATCAACAGGTTCATCGCGGATCTGGCCAACCGGGGCGCGGAGATCGCCACCCTGCTCGGCCAGATCGAGGCGGCCGGTGTGGACCGGCTGCTGACGATCGCCGCTCGTCGGGAGGCCGCCGATGCCGTCCCAGGTCTGCCGACCGACAGCGTGGCCGGCACCGACAGCGTGGCCATTTCGGCCGCAGCGGATACCTCCGCCACAGCGGACACAGCGGCCGCATACGACACCGCGATCAGGACGGCCGTCGATGCCTGGCGCAACCGGTGGCGCGGTCTGCGGGACTGGTTCCTGTCCGCTGACTCGCGTCATCCGTCGCAGGCCCGGTTGCTGCGCGGTGCCGCCATCACCGCAATCACCCAGCTCATCGACACCGTGGCCGCGCTCAACGAGCGTCGGTCCGGGCGGTCGGACCGATCGGCGGACTTCCGGGCACTGGCTCGCTGGTTCGCGCAGGCTCCGGATGACGTGGGCGCCCACCGGTTGTGGCGGGCCGCGTTCGGTCTGACCCCGGCCCGGCATCTGACGGTCACCCAGGAGACGGTGGCGGCGTGGCAGGAGCACGAGCCGACGCCGAGCACGCCGTGGCGCCAAGCGCCGCCCGTGCGCATCAGCCCGCAGTTGCGCAAGACCGGCTCCTATGAGCGGCGCGGCCAGCCCAACCGGGTCGCTGACCGCGCCGAGCAGCGCCGGTTTCTGGCCGAGCAGGCCGCGCGGGAAGCCGAACAGGTCGCGGCGGCCCGGGAACGCCTCGCCACGACGAGGCCAGTTCTGCTCTCCGAGCTCGGTGTACTCGATCGGCAGGCGTTCCGGCTGTTCCTCGGCGTACTGTCGGACGCGCTTTCGGCGCGGCTGCCGGGTGACTCAGAGGTGAACACTACCACCAGTGACGGCACCATGGAGATACGGTTGTCCCTTGTTCCCGACGGTGCTGTCGTGCGGATCGAGACCGCCGACGGTGTGCTGTACGGTCCGCAACATTTTGTTGAGATCATTGATCTGACCGCGGTGCGGCGCCGGGTAGGGGTGACGGTGTGAGAGTGGACGCCTTCGCCGATGAGGGCACAGCGCAGCGACGCAAGGCGCTGCGCATGTTGCTGGCCAAGCCGTTGCTGACCGCGGGCGCGGACGACGACGCGCTGCGGTTGATCCGCCAGCATGCGTCTGAGCTGCGTGAATGGCTCGCCGCCGAGACCGGCTGGCGCCTGGTTGTGGACGCCGAGTCGGCGCGGTTGTTCAAGACGGCACCGGTTGGCCACCGCCCGGATCCGGCGGGACAATGGGCGCAGCCTCCC
>NZ_CAUVXG010000061.1:1238-14841 GCF_963555885.1 Protofrankia sp. Cr2 | reverse complement strand
TTGGCCTGGACGGTACGCATCCGGCCAGGGACGGCCGCGGCAGGGCGCCATTCGGACGGCGTCGCTATGTCCTGCTCTGCCTCGCGCTGTCGGTGCTGGAGACGGCCGACGCGCAGATCACCCTTGGTCGGCTTGCGGAGGGGATCATCGTCGCGGCCAGTGAACCAGCCCTGGCGGACGCCGGCATCGCGTTCACCCTCAGCCGCCGGGACGAACGTTCCGACCTGGTCGCGGTGGTCCGGTTGCTGCTCACCCTCGGGGTGCTGGAACGGGTCGCCGGCGACGAGGACGCCTACCTGACCGCCACCGGCGACGTGCTGTACGACGTGCGTCGCCGGATCCTGGCGGCGATGCTTACCGGCGCCCGGGGGCCGTCCACGATCGACGCCACCGACTTCGAGCGGCGGTTGGCTGAGCTGACCTATGAGCCGGTCGCCGACACCGACGATCTGCGTAACCGGGCGCTGCGCCACCGGTTGACCCGCCGGCTGCTGGATGATCCGGTCGTCTACTACGACGAACTCGCCGAGGACGAGCGCGCCTATCTGGTGAGCCAGCGCCATGCGATCACGCGGCGGATCGAGGAGGCCACCGGCCTGATCGCCGAGATGCGCGCCGAGGGCATCGCGATGGTCGACCCCGATGACGAGCTGACAGACGTGCGCATGCCCGAACAGCGCACCGACGGCCACGTGACGCTGCTGGTCGCCGAATACCTGGCGGCCCGGGTGGAGCGAGCCGAGCCCGTACCGGTCGCCCGGCTGCGCGCGCACGTCCGCAAGATGGCGGTCGAGCATGCCGCCTACTGGCGCCGCGGCGTCACCGAGCCCGGGGCCGATGGCGAACTGCTCGCCGTGGCGCTGGACAAGCTTCGTGCACTGCGGCTGGTCGCCGACGTGCCCGGCGAGCCACCCATGGTGATCGCCCGGCCGGCGATCGCGCGGTACGCGGTCCAGGCGCCGACGATCCGCACCGGCCCGAGCGCCCGCACCGGCCGCACCGCCGCGTCAACGGGCGGGCGGCGACACCCGTGACGGCCGTGCTGTCGACACCGACGCTGCTGCCGATGCCGCGCCGGGAGCGCTGGCAACCGCTGCGTGCCGGCCTGGTGGACCTGTTCTACTACGACGTCGAGGAGTTCCACTTCCACGACGGCCGGTTGCTCCTGCGTGGCAACAACGGCACCGGCAAGTCCAAGGTGCTCGCGTTGACCCTGCCGTTTCTGCTCGACGGTGAGCTGGCCGCGCACCGGGTCGAACCCGACGGCGACCGCAACAAGCGGATGGAGTGGAACCTGCTGCTCGGCGGTAGGCATCCGCATCCCGAGCGGCTGGGTTACACCTGGCTGGAGTTCGGCCGGCTGCGCGCCGATGGCGTGGCCGAATACCGCACGATCGGTGCCGGCCTCAAGGCGGTGGCCGGGCGTGGCATCGCGCGGCACTGGTTCTTCGTCACCGAGCAGCGGGTCGGTCCGGAACTGTCACTGATCGGCCCGACCCGGGTGGCGCTGACCCGGGACAAACTCAAAGACGCCGTCGACGGGTCCGGCATGGTGTACGACACGGCGTCGGACTACCGCCGGGCCGTGGACGAGGCGCTGTTCGGGCTCGGCGGGCACCGGTACCAGGCGCTGGTCAACCTGTTGATCCAGCTGCGTCAGCCGCAGTTGTCCAAGAAGCCCGACGAGAAGTTGCTCTCCCGCGCACTCACCGAGGCGTTGCCGCCGCTGGACCCCGCGTTGGTGACCACCGTGGCCGAGGCTTTCCGCGGGCTGGACGAGGAACGCGAGGCGCTGCGCGGTCTCGCCGAGGCCAAGACCGCGGCGGATGCCTTCCTGACCCACTATCGCCGCTATGCCGCCGTCGCCGCCAAGCGCCGCGCCGCGCCGCCGCGACAGGCCAACAGCCGCTACGAGCAGGTCGGCCGGGAACTGGGTGAGGCCGACGCGGCACACCGCGACGCGACGCAGGCGCTTGCCGCCGCGCACCAACGGCTGGAAGCGCTGGCCGACGCCAGGGCCGCGTTGACGGCGCGGCGCACGGCCTTGCAGGACAGCCCGGAGATGCGTGACGCCGAGGCCTTGCGGACAGCGGGCGAGGATGCCGACCGCCTCGGCCGGTTCGCGGCGGAGCGCAGGACCGAGAGCGTCGCCGCCGACGACATCGTCGGGCAGCGGGAAACCCGGCTCGTCGCCGCCCGGCGGACCGCCGAGGCGGACGCGGCGGCCTGCCAGGCCGTGCGGACCACCGCAGCCCGCGCCGCCGATGCCGCCGGGGTCACCGACCGGCACGTCACGGTCATGGCCGACCTGGACAGTGATCAGCCGCCGTACCCGATCGCCACCCGGGCGGGTGCCGCGCTCGTCGAACGCCAAGCCGGTGCCGTGGCCCGCCTGGACACACTGCTGGCGGCGGCGGCGACCGCCCAGACGGCGCTGCGCGCGGCCCGCGACGAGCTGGAACGGATCATCGGTGAGCAGCAGGCCGCCGCGGAGCGGATCGCTGCGGCCGAGGAGCTCACCGTGGCGCGAAGCGCCGAGCTTCTCGCGGCGTGCGCACGCTACCTGGCCGGCACGGCGTACCTGCGGGTGGCTGACGCCGACGGGCTGCTGGCCGTCATGGAAGCATGGGTGGAGACCCTTGACGGCCCCAACCCGGTGGCGACGGCCGTTGACGAGGCGGTCCGGACGGCCACCGCCGACCTCGCTCGCCGCCAAGCCGACATCGACGCCGAGCGCGCGGCCGCCGACCGGGAGCGCGAACAGCTCGACGCCGAGATCGCGCGGCTGGCAGCCGGCGGCCACGACGCGCCGCCGATCCCCTACACCCGTGACGGCCAGACCCGCGACGGCCGGGCCGGCGCTGCGCTGTGGAAGGTCGTCGACTTCGTCGCCGACGTGCCCGACGAGCATCGGGCCGGCATTGAGGCGGCGTTGGAGGCGGCCGGGATCCTCGACGCGTGGCTCGCCCCGGACGGTCGCCTGCACGACGCCGTGACCGACGACGTCCTGCTCGCCCCGGGTCGGTCGGCGCCGGCCGGCGGGCTCACCGCGGTGCTCGCCCCGGCGATCGACCGCGCCGATCCCAGCGCGGCCATGCTCACCGACACCACGGTCAGCGCTCTGCTGGCGACGATCGGTCTGGGTGATGACTCCGGAGCATCGGGTGATGACTCCGGGACTCTGGCTGACGGTGGCGGAACGTGGGTGGCCGTCGACGGCCGTTTCGGCAACGGGGTGTTGACCGGCTCCTGGCACAAGGACGCCGCCGGCTACATCGGGGAGGGTGCCCGCGAGGCGGCCAGACGCGTCCGCCTGGAGCAGTTGCGGACGGAGCTGGCCCGGATCGAGCAACGGCTGCGCGAGCTCGCGGCGACCGCGGCCGACCTGAGCGGGCGCCAGCGTTCCCTGGCCGCCGAGCACCGGGCCCAGCCGACCGACCGGGAGCTGCGCGAGGCTCACGTCAAACTCGCTGGCGAGCACGAGGTCAGGCGACGTGTCGACGCGCGGCACGCCGAGGCAGTCACGATCATGGCCGGCCGGGAGGCCCAGGCGCACACGGCGCGGGCCGCCGCCGGCGAGTTCGCCGCCGATGTCGGCCTGCCCGCGGACGCCGTCGCGCTCGAGGCCGTCCGGGCGGCGGTGGGCGACTACCGGGTGGCCCTGGCCGGGCTGTGGCCGGCGGCGCAGGCGTTGGACCGGGCGCGGCGCGCCGCCGCCGATGCCGAACGGGAGGTCGATCTCGCGGTGGAACGCCGCGAACGGGCCGGGGCGGCGGCGACCCTGGCGCGCGCCCAGGCTGACGTCGCGGCCGAACGCCACCGGGTCCTGGTCGAGACGGCGGGCGCCGGCGTCGAGGAGCTGTACCGCACGCTCGCCGCGGTCGCCGCCGAACTGGTCCGGTGCGACGAGGACGAGAAGGCGGCCCGCGTCGCGGAAGGTGCGGCACGAGATGCGCGCGGCAAGGCCGAGGGCCGGCGTGAAACCCTCCAGGGGTCGATCGCCACCGCCGCCGCCGAACGTGACCATGCCATCGACGAGCTGCGAGCCTTCGCCGCCACCGGCCTGCTGGCCATCGCCGTGCCCGAACTGGAGACCCCGGACCCGAGCGAGCCGTGGGCGCCGACACCGGCCGTCATGCTCGCGCGTGCCGTCAATGCCGCACTGGACGGGGTCGACGACGCCGACCGTCGCTGGGAGCTGGTGCAACAGCGGGTCTCGACCGAACACAAGGTGCTCACCGACGCGCTGTCCCGCCACGGCCATTCGGTCGGGATGACCGTACGCGACGGCATCATCGTGGTGGACGTGCTCTTCCAGGGCCGCAAGCAGGACATTCCGACGCTGGTGGCCGCGTTGGAGACCGAGACCGAGCAGCGGGCGATGCTGCTGTCCGCGAAGGAACGCGAGATCCTGGAGAACCACCTCGTCAACGAGGTGGCGGGCACCCTCCAGGAACTGATCACCGGCGCGGAGGAGCAGGTCAAGGCCATCAACGGGGATCTGGCGGAGCGGCCCACGTCGACCGGGATGCGGCTGCGGCTGCAGTGGCGGGCCGCCCGCGGCGCACCCGTCGGGCTGGACCGGGTGCGTGACCGGCTGCTGCGCCAGACCGCGGACGCCTGGAGCGCGGCGGACCGGGCAGCCGTGGGAGCCTTCCTCCAGGAGGAGATCAACCGGGAGCATGCCGCGGACACATCCGGCGGCTGGGCCGAACAGTTGACCCGCGCGTTGGACTACCGGACATGGCACGAGTTCGCCATCCAGCGCTATCAGGACGGCCAGTGGCGGTCGGCCACCGGGCCGGCCTCCGGTGGCGAGCGGGTGCTGGCCGCGTCGGTGCCCCTGTTCGCCGCCGCGTCGTCGTTCTACACCTCTTCGGGAAACCCGAACGCCCCGCGCCTGATCGCCCTGGACGAGGCGTTCGCCGGGGTGGACGACGACTCGCGCGCCAAGTGCCTCGGGCTGCTCGCCGCGTTCGACCTGGATGTGGTGATGACCAGCGAACGCGAGTGGGGCTGCTATCCGCAGGTCCCGGGCCTGGCGATCGCGCAGCTCGCCCGGAGGGACGGCATCGACGCCGTGCTCGTCACGCCGTGGCGGTGGGATGGGAGCGAGCGGGTGCGGGTCGAACGCCCGGTGCCCTACCTTCCCGAACCGGTCCCGCCGCCGGCGCCGGCCACCGGCCCAGCCGACAGCACCGGCCTACTGTTCGAGTGACTGTTCGAGTGAGTAGTCGCGTGACTAGTCGGTTGGGTGAGATGGGTGGAGATCGACCCGGGGACGTCGGGCGCCTGCAACGGATGCTCGGTGGCGAGCACACCGCGTGGTTGCTGGACCGGGCGCGGCACAGGATGGAGCACGGTAGGCCGCTGACCGGTTCGGTCACCCTCACCAACGTCAGTCAGGACCAGCGGCGGGCGGTCGAACGGCTGCTGGGCCGGCGGGCCGGCGCGGGCGTGTCACTGACGGTGTCGCTGGACGAGATCGACACGGTGCTGCGCACCAGCGGCGCCGCGCCGGACGGCCTGGGCGCCGCCGTGCGGCTCCTGGTCGGTGAGGTCGGCGACCGGGTGGCGCAGGCCGCGGCGGAATCGGCGGCGTGGGCGGAGGCGCACGCGCCCCTGGACGCACTCGTGGTGCGGCGCCCCGAGCTCGCTACCTGGCGGTCGTGGCTGGACGCCACCGGCATGCTGCGCCGGCTGGCCGCGAGCCCCGACGCGGCGGCGGCGCTCGTCGCCGATCTGCTGCCGGTGCTCGACGCGTTGCCCTCGGCCGGCGTGGCACTGGGCCGGCTGGCCGCGGCGAGCACGGGGGACGCGCACGCGCTGGATGACGCCCGGCCGCTGGCGACGCTCTCGCTCGCCGCGGCCCGGGTCCTGCGGGGCGCGCCGCCCGTCGGTGACGGCTCGGCCGCCGAACGCCGTGCCACCTGGGCCGCGGTCGGCGTCCATCGTGATGAGCTGTCGTCGGTGGTGCTGTGCCTCGGCCTACCGGGCGGCGTGAGCGCGACGACCGGTCGCATCCTGGCGGTGGCCCGCGACGCGGGGGAGCCGTGTGTGCTGACCCTGCGTCAGCTCGGCCGGGACCAGGTGGACCTCGGCGTCGGTGACGGGTTGGTGTGGATGTGCGAGAACCCGATCGTGCTCGCCAGCGCCGCCGACGAGCTGGCGGACCGGTGCCCACCGTTGGTGTGCGTGAACGGGCAGCCGTCGGCCGCGGTGATCCGCCTGCTCGACCTGCTCGCGGCCGGGGGTGCCCGGTTCGCCTACCACGGTGACTTCGACTGGGGCGGTATCCGCATCGGCAACGGGCTGCGCGAGCGCATCCCGTGGCGGCCGTGGCGCTTTGACGTGCGGGCCTACCAGGCTGCGCTGGCCAGTGTCACCGGTGGCGAGCTGGCCGGTCGCCCGGTCGAGGCGAGCTGGGACGCCGACCTGGGCCCGGCCATGCAAGGCCACGGCATCCGGGTGGATGAGGAACTCGTGCTGGCCGACCTGATCGGCGACCTGACCGCCTGACCGCCGGGGATGCCTGCACGCACCGATGACCGTACGTTTCCACAAAAATGATCAATTCGCGGAAAACTACGCGCGGCGCACGCCGCTGCCGTGTCGCGTGTGCTGGGTCTCCGGTACCCGCGCTGACCTCTCGGTGAGTACGGCCCCGATCCGGGCCAGCCGTTCGTTGATCTGGGCCAGTTCGTCGTCATCCTTCGCCCGCTCGCTACGCATCGCGTGTTCGATGATCTCTCGAACAAGGGCTGTGTACCGCATGCCCCGTCCATGGGCGCGTCGCTTCAACGCCTCGACGACGTCTGCCGGCAGCCGCAGGGACGTGGTCTTCATGGGCCGGGGATCGACCCACTGACCGTGTTCCATGTCGGCCGAGGTGTCATGGGCGTCGTAGTAGGCGGCCAGCTGGTCCAACTCCTCGGCTGGCCGAGGCAGGGTCTCAGTGGTCCTCTTCGCTGTTGTCATCGTCACCGTGCCTTCCGTTGGAAGGTCTTCTTCTCACCAGGGGTCATGTCTCGAGCTGTCACGATGAAGGCCGCACCGTGGTCGGCTGACCACTGACTGTCCTTGACAGCCTTAAATATCTGATGATCTTAATGCGAATGCATTGCGTCGTCCAGCTGGGCATGCCTGGCTGGTCCAGCCGGGGCCGTAGAAACCGGCCGCGGCGCGGGCCATGTCGAGGGCGAGATGTTCCCTCCGGCAGGGGAGCAGCCCGAGTTCTGAGTCTTTCGCCAGGAAAAGCTTGCTTCGGCGCCAAACTTAGGGCAGCCTCACCTAATCGATTTTTCGTTGGAGGAGGACCTCGTGAGCCTGGCCCGCACCCTGCTGCTCGGCGCGATCGCCGGAGTGACGATTCTGCTCGGCCTGCCGGTGGGGCGGCTGCGACGACCCGCGCCCACCCTGCGCGCGCTGCTGAACGCCGGCGCCATCGGCGTGCTGCTGTTCCTGGTCTGGGACGTGCTGTCCGCGGCGTGGGAACCCATCGACGAGGCGCTGACCGAGGTACACGCCGAGCATCACGGTCTCGGCCGGGCCATCGGTTACGGACTGCTGTTCACCGCCGGGATCACGGTCGGTCTGCTGTCGCTCGTGGCCTATGAGCGGTGGATGGGCCGCGTTGCAGGTCAGGGCCGCGTTGCAGGCCAGGGACGCGGTGTCGGTCCGGGCACAATGGCCGCGGGGGAGCTGCCCGCCCGTCGCCGGGTGGACCTGGCAGCCTGGTCGCCCGCGCGGCGGTTGGCGCTGTTGATCGCGGTCGGGATCGGTCTGCACAACTTCGCCGAGGGCCTGGCCATCGGCCAGTCCGCCGCCGCCGGGGAGGTCGCGCTGGCGACGCTGCTGGTCATCGGCTTCGGCCTGCACAACGCCACCGAAGGTTTCGGGATCGTCGCGCCGCTGGCCGGTGACCTCGACAGCGACGGCGTCCCCGTCCGGCCCGGGTGGGGCTTCCTGTTGGCCATGGGCTTCATCGGTGGTGCCCCGACCTTCATCGGCACCGCTGTCGGGCACAGCTTCACCAGCAGACCGGTCAGCGTGGCCTTTCTGACCCTGGCGGCCGGGTCGATTCTTTACGTCGTCATCCAACTGATCACCGTAGCGGCGAAGAACCGACGTCCCGACCTGCTTGCCTACGGCCTCCTGTTCGGCCTCATGGCGGGTTTCGCCACCGACGGCATCCTGGTTGCCGCCGGCTCCTGATCAGCTGGCAGGATCACAGGGGTGCTGTTGACGTTGACGACCACCTACCAGCCGGCAACCGATCTCGGCTTTCTCCTGGTGAAGCATCCCGATCGCGTGCACCGGTTCGATCTGCCGTACGGGACGGCGACGGTCGTGTTCCCGGTGGCGTCGCCGCAGCGGTGTACGGCGGCGTTGGTCCTGGAGGTCGATTCCCAACGGCTGGAACGCGGCCGCGGAGCCGAGCAGCTGAACCGGTATGTCAATGATCGTCCGTACGCGGCGAGCAGTCTGTTGTCAGCGGCGCTGAACCGGGTGTTCCGTACTGCCGCGCGGGGTGAGTCCAAGGATCGCCCGGAGCTGGCCGCGACGGCGATCCCGCTGGAGATCGGCGTGCCGGCGCTGCGCTGCGAGGGTGGCGTGGCGCTGGCTGCGGCGCTGTTCACACCGTTGGGTTGGGATGTGACTGGCACGCCGGTGCCGTTGGATCCGGCGTTCCCGCAGTGGGGTGAGAGCCGGTACGTCGATCTGACGCTGTCCGGGACGCTGCGCCTGGCAGATGCGTTGAACCATCTCTACGTGCTGCTGCCGGTGCTTGATGACGCCAAGCACTACTGGGTGGCCCCTGATGAGATCGACACGCTCCTGGACAAGGGCGACGGCTGGCTGGCCGGGCATCCCGAGCGCGGGCTGATCACCAGTCGGTTTCTGGCGCACAGCCGAGTCCTGGCCGGTCAGGCCGAGTCCCGCCTGTCCGAGCTGCTGTCCGACTCCGTCGCGGACTCCGTCGCGGAGGGCGAGGTGGAGGGCGAGGTGGACACCACCGACGAGCAGGCGGCGCTGCCGGCGGAGGTCCAGCGCGTGCCGCTGAACGCCCAGCGCCGCGAAGCGGTGCTGACGGTGCTCGCGCAGACGGGCGCGGCACGGGTGCTGGATCTGGGCTGCGGCGCCGGTGCCCTGCTCGGCGACCTGGTGAATGACCCGCGTTACACCGAGATCGTCGGTGCGGATGTGTCGATTCGGGCGTTGGAGCTGGCGGAGCGCCGGCTGCGGCTGGACGGGTTGCCCGACCGGGCGCGGCAGCGGATCAGACTGATCCAGTCCGCGCTGACCTATGTGGACGAGCGGCTGCGGGGCTTTGACGCGGCGGTGCTGATGGAGGTCATCGAGCACGTGGACGAGCCGCGCCTACCCGCGTTGTGCCAGGTGGTGTTCGGGCACGCCAACCCGGCCACTGTGATCGTGACGACGCCGAACGCGGAGTACAACGTCCGCTATGAGACGCTGCCGGTGGACACCCACCGGCACAGCGATCATCGTTTCGAGTGGACCCGGGCCCAGTTCGCCGCGTGGGCGTCCGCGGTCGCCGCTCGATTCGGCTACACGGTGTCCCTGCACGGAGTCGGCGACGACGACCCGGAGGTGGGAACGCCAACCCAGCTGGCCCTGTTCACCAAGGACGTGGCGAAGTGACTGTTGTCGACATTCCCGAGCTGGCGCTGGTCGTGCTGGTAGGCATCTCCGGGTCGGGTAAGTCGACGTTCGCCAGGCGCCATTTCGCTGCCTCGCAGGTGCTGTCCAGCGACACGTTCCGGGCGATGGTCGCCGACGACGAAAACGACCAGTCCGCATCCGGCGACGCGTTCGACGTGCTGCACTATGTCGCCGCCAAGCGGCTGCGTGCCGGACGTCTCAGCGTCGTGGACGCCACCAATGTGCAGGCGCATGCCCGGGCCGGGTTAATCACGGTCGCGCGGGAACACGATGTGCTGCCGGTGGCGATTGTCCTCGACATCCCGGAATCGGTGTGCTGGGAACGCACCCGGGTCCGTCCGGACCGGGATTTCGGCCGGGATGTACTCAAGCGTCAGCATCGGGACCTGAGACGATCGCTGGGTCAGCTGCGACGGGAGGGCTTCCGGAAAATCCACGTTCTCGACGACACCGAGGACGTGGAAATCCGTTACGAGAAGCTGTTCAACGACCGCAGAGAGCTGACCGGCCCGTTCGACGTCATCGGTGACGTGCACGGCTGCCGGGATGAGCTCGAAGCGCTCCTGGTCACGCTGGGCTGGGTTTTCACCTCGGATGGCCCGAGCCCGGTGCACCCGGACGGGCGCACGGCGCTGTTCGTGGGCGACCTGGTCGACCGGGGCCCGGACTCACCCGGGGTGCTGCGGCTGGTCATGGACATGATCAGTAGAGGTGTGGCGCTGTGCGTCGCCGGAAATCACGAGGCGAAGCTGCTCAGGTACCTGGCGGGCCGCAAGGTGACGGTCAGCCATGGTCTGGCTGAGACCATCGCTCAGCTGGAGCAGGACCCGATTGACGGGCTTGCGCGTTTTCTCGACGGGTTGATCTCCCATTATGTGCTCGACGGCGGTAATCTCGTCGTCGCGCACGCCGGATTGAAGGCCGAATACCACGGTCGCGCCTCCGGCCGGGTGCGTTCGTTTGCGATGTACGGCGACACCACCGGCGAGACCGACGAGTACGGGTTGCCGGTACGCTACCCGTGGGCCAACGATTACCGCGGCAAGGCCATGGTCGTCTACGGGCACACCCCGACGGTGACCCTGGAATGGGTGAACAACACCATCTGCCTGGATACCGGGGCCGTGTTCGGCGGCCGGTTGACCGCCCTGCGCTACCCCGAGCGCGAGCTCGTCTCGGTTCCGGCGCTTCGGCAGTACTACCAGCCGGCACGCCCGCTGATGCCAGCAGAGCCGATGAAGCCCGGTGCGATGAATGCCGTGAATGCTCTGAATACCGTGAATCTGGCTGACGTGACCGGCCGCCGACATGTGACCACCGACTACGGCACCATCACGATTCCGGCCGAACACGGCGCCGCCGCACTGGAGGTGATGAGCCGATTCGCGGTGGACCCGCGTTGGCTGCTGTGGCTGCCGCCGACGATGGCGCCGTCATCGACATCCACCGTGGACGGTTGGCTTGAGCATCCGGTTGAGGCGATCGACGATCTGCGGCGGACCGGAACAGGGAAGGTCGTGTGCGAGGAGAAGCACATGGGTTCCCGCGCCGTGGTCCTGGTGTGCCGCGACCAGGCCGCCGCGGCGAAGCGGTTCGTCGACGACGGGGCCACCGGGGTGGTGTACACCCGCACCGGCCGGTCCTTTTTTGACCCGGCACGTACCGAGGAGTTGCTGGGCACGGTTCGTACGGCGATCACCGAGGCCGGGCTGTGGGACGAGTTCGACACCGACTGGCTGCTGCTGGACTGCGAGTTGCTGCCGTGGTCGGCCAAGGCCGAAAGCCTCATCCGGGCATACGCGGGCGTGGGTGCAGCGGGCCGGGCAGCCCTGCCGGCGGCCGTGTCCGTCCTCGAGCAGGCAGCCGCCCGTGGTCTGGACGTGACCGCCTTGCGGCAGCGGGTGAGCTCGGATCTGACGGCGCTGCACGCCTACACCGCCGCCTACCGGCCCTATGTTTCCCAGGCGCCGGTGACGCTGGCGCCGTTCGCGGTGCTCGCGGCGCAAGGAATAGCCTTCACCGATCGCGATCATGAGTGGCAGCTGTCGATCGCCGACCGGCTGGTCGCCGTTGATCCCGCCACCTTCACTCCGACCCGCCGCCTCGTTCTCGACCTGGCCTGCGAGGACGCGACGGCGCGGGCGACGCAATGGTGGCTGGAGCTCACCGCGGCCGGTGCGGAGGGCATGGTCGTCAAGCCCCACGACGGTCTCGCCGCCCGTAACGGCAAGGGCCTGCTCCAGCCAGGAATCAAATGCCGCGGACGGGAGTACCTTCGCATCATCTACGGACCGTCCTACACCGAGCCAGCCCGACTCGCCTCGCTGCGCGAGCGCAGGCTGGGCCGCAAACGCAGCCTCGCCCTGCGCGAGCACACACTCGGGCTCGCGGCGCTGACGACGGTGGCGGGCAACGGCCCGTTCCACCGGGTGCACGAGCTGGTGTTCGCGATCCTGGCCTGCGAATCCGAGCCGGTGGATCCACGGCTGTGACACCGCGTACCGGTCTGGCATAGGTCGAAAAGGCTGCGGTAGCGACCGTTCCTACCTATGGGGTCGGACGACGCATGAGTACCGATGAGAGGTCCAGGTCCAGGCCCCGCGCCAGGGATCAGCCGGCAGGCATGGAACCGTCAGGCCAGAACTTTTTCCAGATCGTCCTGGATTTCCTGCGGGGTGATGGTGGGCTCGTAACGGCGGATCACTGTTCCGTCGCGGTCGGCGAGGAATTTTGTGAAATTCCACTTGATTTCGTCGGTGCCGATTGTCTCCGGCCGGGTGGCCTTGATGTGCTCGTAGATGCGCCCGGCCGAGGGGCCGAAGTCGCCGGGTGCCTGGTCGCGCAGGTAGACGAAGAGGGGGTCGGCATCCGGACCGTTGACCTCGATCTTGTGAAAGATCGGAAAGGTGACGTTGAACTGGGTCGAGCAGAATTCCTGGATTTCAGCGTCGGTACCCGGTTCCTGACCGCCGAACTGGTTGCAGGGAAAACCGAGGATCTCCAGGCCGCGGTCGCGGGTGTCGCGGTACAGCGCTTCCAGCCCCTCGTACTGGGGGGTCAGGCCGCACTTGCTGGCCACGTTGACGATCAGCACCGCGCGACCGGCGTAGTCGCTGAGCGAACGCGTTGCGCCATCGCTGGTCGTGACGGTGAAATCGTGAATTGTCATCGGCGTTTCCTCCATGGTCCGCTTCGTCGACAGTTATGCGACTGTGGCAGTGACGTTAATCCGCGCCGGTGAATTATGCAACTGCATCCGTGACCTATATGCTGGGACGATGGCGGCAGCCGAGTCTCGACCGCGTGGCCGCCCCCGTGACGACTCGGTGGACGCGCGGGTGCTGGCTGCTGCCGTGCAGGAGTTGGCCGACAAGGGGATCGCCGAGTTCTCCGTCACGGCGGTGGCAGCGCGGGCCAAGGCCGCCAAGCGCAGCATCTACGCCCGCTGGCCGGCGCGGGAGGACCTCATCCTGGCCGGGATGTCCACGCTGGCGGCAGGTCTGACCCCGCCGCGCACCGGAACGATCGCCGAGGATCTGGAGACCCTCCTGGCTGGGCTCGCCGCCGTTTTCGTCGAACCCAGGCGCAGCATCCTGCAACGCTGTGTCATGGAGATCGAACAGTTCCCCAAGCTCTACCAAGCGTTCAAGCGGGACTCGATCGACCGGTGCCTGGCGGCGATCGAGGATGCCCTGCGCGACGCCGCCACGCGCGGAGAGATCCGCGGCGATGTCAAGGCTTCGACAGTCGCCGACGCCCTCATCGGTGTCGCGGTACAACGCGCATCGTTCTCGCTCGATCCGGTGCTACCCGTAGCCATGCGCGACGAGATCGTGAGCCTTCTCCTCGACGGTCTGCGCCCACGTCACAGCGGATGAGGATGGTCACCGCCCTGCGCCGGCCACCACCCGCTGAC
>NZ_CAUVXG010000061.1:0-652 GCF_963555885.1 Protofrankia sp. Cr2 | reverse complement strand
GCGGACATCGACCCGTTGACCGGGACATCGGGCCGCGGGCAGGCATGACAGTCTTCCTTCCTGTGGAGGTGCATATGACGTCGACGGTGCGGGCTGCCGTGCTCACACAGGCCGGAGCTGACCTGGAGTTATCCGAGATCGTCCTGCCCGACCCGGGTCCTGGGCAGGTCCGGGTGCGGCTCGCCGCGGCGGGCGTGTGCCACTCGGACCTCTCACTGGCGAACGGGATGCTGCACCAGCCGGTACCTGCTGTGCTCGGGCACGAGGGAGCCGGCACGGTCGTGGCGGTGGGATCGGGCGTCACCCGGGTCGCCGTTGCTGATCCGGTGCTGCTGAACTGGGCTCCCGCCTGCAGGACGTGCTGGTTCTGCCGGCACCGTGAGCCTTACCTATGCGAACACGCCGCCGATGGTGGCGCGAAGCCGTATGCGGCGCTGCCCGACGGGACCCCGCTGTACGCCGGGCTCGGGGTGGCCGCGTTCGCCGAGGAGACGATCGTGGCGGAGAACGCTGTCCTGCCGTTGCCCGCCGATATCTCCCTGGTGGAGGCGGCCGTCCTGGGGTGTGCGGTGCTTACCGGGGTCGGTGCGGTGCTCAACAGCGCCGTGGTCGGAGCGGGCGAGTCGGTGTTGGTCATCGGGCTGGGTGGGGT
>NZ_CAUVXG010000060.1:21354-27270 GCF_963555885.1 Protofrankia sp. Cr2 | reverse complement strand
ACACCTGGCCGACGGGAAGGCGATTCCTTACGGCGTCTACGACCTTGCCGACAACTCTGCCTGGGTGTCGGTCGGGACCGACCACGACACGTCGCAGTTCGCTGTCGCCTCGATCGGCAGGTGGTGGGAGGAGATGGGTCGGGAGAAATATCCGAACGCCCGCCGGCTGATGATTACCGCGGACTGCGGCGGGTCGAACGGAAACCGGCCGTGGCTGTGGAAACTAGAGTTGGCGGCGTTCGCAGCCAGGACCGGCCTGGAGATTTTCGTCTGCCATCTCCCGCCCGGCACCAGCAAATGGAACAAGATCGAGCACCGGTTGTTCTCCCAAATCAGCATCAACTGGCGCGGTCGACCGCTGACGACCTACGCCACTGTCGTCAGCCTCATCGCGAACACGACCACCACCACCGGCCTCGTCGTGCGCTGCGAACTCGATCCCGCCGACTACTCCACGAAGATCCAGGTGACCAAGACCCAACGCGAATCAATCCCGATAGAACGCGGGACATTCCACGGCGAGTGGAACTACAAGATCCTTCCAACGATGAAAGAGACTATTTGATTACGGCTTCTTATTGTCACTTACAAGGGTAGAATCGGAGTTCTTGAGGTCGACAGCCCTCGACACAATGCGCGGCGTGCATTCGATACCACGCGCGATCACTTGCTTCTGGGTGCAGGTATTGCTTTTGTTGACCGCATTCCTGTTGAGGCGCTAAATGATGAAGGGGAACGGGACGCGTACCTAACGAGATTCGTCCACCGCATCGGAAACCCGCGCTGAGCGCTCTCCGCCATTGTGGGAATAGCGCTCCTGTGCACGCAGGATACCCCCGCGAGGGTGCCGGAGACAGCGCCGCCTGTTCCCAGCTATACCACAGCGGAGAGGAGTATCTCCATCGTTGTAACCGAGCTTGCGGATCGATGTGGATGTGGGCAAAGACGCTGCCCAGGTTGAGCCGGTGCGGCAGACGGCCATGGATGTAGGCGGGCGAGCACGGACAGCCCCGACCGCCAGTGGGAGCGGACGAATGGACGCCGGTGGGCGGATGCGGCCCAACGTAGGCCAGGGCTGGCGCCGTCGGACGGGCATACACGTCGGCCGACGGTGTGCGCTCGGTTCTCTGTTCTCGTTACGCTGATCCGTCTGCCATGCATGTATGATCACTTTTCGTGAACGCAACAATCATTACAACGTGGGTGGGCGGAGGATTCGGCATCGGCGGAGTCCTTCTTGGCCATATTCTTGGTGGTCGCGCGGAGAGTAAAAAGAGTAGGCAGGTCGACGCCGAGCGCTGGCAGGCGGACCGTCGCAAAATCTATGCAGAATTCATGGCGTTAACATTGCAGATGGCAAGAAAGGCGGATTCTGTCGCTTGCTTCCTTCCCTATCGCCCTGAAGACTCTGCCGCCGATGGAGACCTCGAACTTAGGAAGGAGATAGTCCGCGAGATATGGGATGTCTGGGACGAGCGGTTCCAAGAAACACTTCTAGAGGTTGAGCTCTTAGGGTCGCCGAATGTCGCGACCGTGGCAAATGAATATTCGGAAGCATTGTTAGACCTAGTTGGGATCGCCGAAGCGGGCTCGTCATACCTTGACGCGAAGGATCCACTTGAAAGATTTTGGGCTCTTCATGCGCGTTTTCGAAACTTATTGCGCAGGGAGCTTGGTCTTTCTCCGACTTTCTATGTGAGACTTGGAACTCCCGACACGAGCACGATCGGTCTTCGCAGGCATCCTGGCGATGAACCAGATGCTACCGAATAACAAGTATGGGCGACACAGCTGCACGGCTCCCTCAGCTCGGAGCCGTGCAGCGAGCGTCCGCGCTGATCGCAGTACAGCCATTTGCACAGCCAAGCCCGCGTCCACCAGTGGACTTTCGCGGACACCGATGGACGCAGGCAGGGATGTGAGCAGGCGCGACGGGCGACTGCGGCTGTCAGCGGACGGTCCGCGCCAATCTTGTAATCGGGTGGTCGCGTGTCCACCCGTCTGTTACTGGAACGCTGTGGCAGAGTTCGATGCAGCCGCGCCGCTTCCGCACCACAGGCGCGCTCTGCGCGCCTGTGGTGCGGGTCGACTTGCCACCGGATTTCGTGGTCCTGCTGTGAGGATTGCGGGCACCCAGACGAGGCGGTTCCTCATCTCCCAGTGATCTAGAGGCCTGTAGTCAAGTGTGTAGTCCAGCCGGCTGACGTCCGCGGAGGGTCGCGAACCTCGGCGGAACGAACGCGGAAGTCAACCGGCCCGTACGGACGTTCACGGACATTAGTGGACGAAGTTTGCAAGGCAGGGGTTAGGGGTTCAATTCCCCTCGTCTCCACGCGCTCGATCATCCTGCTCGCCGACCGCCGTCGGCTTCGCCACCAGCCGTTATGCCTTCCCGGGGGACGACCCCTGGTGGGCCGAGACCTTCACCCGTCCCCTGCTCATGCTGATCACCGCGAGGTACGACGGGCATCGTTGCTGGTCGACCCGGGTGTCGTCACAGCCGCGGCGAAGCGGCCCTGCCATGTGAAGAGCCTGATCTGGGTCTGCGGCCGCGGTCGGGCAGGCTATCGTCAGCGCTCGTGGACGAGCCGCCGATGTTCGTGGGGTCTTCCGACATCGCCGCCGCCCTCGGGGTGACCCGCCAGGCTGTCGACCATCGGATGCGGACCGATCCCCGTGCGCCTGCTCCTGTCGCGGTGGTCAATCGGACGGCGACCTGGGGCGGGACCAGGGTCTGGCGGCGTTCGGACATCGACCGTTGGCTCGGTGGCGTCGACCCCGACCGTTGGACGGTGTAGCCCCGGGTCGGCCCGATGAACGGCTGATAATCATTCGCGTGGGGGCCGCGATGACCTGTCATCGCGCGGTTCCCGGACAACCGAACCGGGGGGAATTGAACGGCACCGGGAAGATTATTCAAGTTGTTAGGTAGGCAAACCTTGCTCTGTGTTCCGCGGAACGCACCGGTCGCTTGGCTGTTGTGGACGAGCCTGGCGAACGCGGTTCTGATGTCGATCAGGTAGCAGTGGGCTCCCGCCGGTGCCTTCCCGGGGCTGGGAAGGATCTCGATTTTATGGAATATTGACGCTGATTATGGGCGGCCCAGATATAACGGCGTCTTAGGTAGAAAACGTCATCATAACGGCCGATTCCACCTACTGTCGGACGACATTCGGCCGAACGGTAGGTGGTTCCGGTCATCAGGATGGCCTCAACGACCTACGCACCCTGGCCCCGCCACCCGGATTCTGTTTACCGGCGGCATCAAATGGCAGACGGTGAAGGCTCGTGGCCGGCACGAGGCTGCCACCCTGCTGAGGGTTACGGCGGCGGTACCGGGGTCCGGCAGTTGGCCAGGATGCGGCCGGAGCTGCGGGGCAGGTGGCGCGGACCTGCGCCCATGGGAGGACGCAAGCGCGACACGAGACACGTAGAACGCGGGCCTCATGCACTCTTGCTAGCCTCCTACCCCGTCCGTAACGTGGCGGTCACGGCGATGAGTACCCGTGGAGGCGGCCGTGGCACAGGACAAGGGCCGCGAGAGGCGCAAACGAGAGCTCGGCGGACGCGGGCAGCAAGACGGCCGGGAAGCTGGATTGCGGACCTGCGACACCTGCCGCGGTACCGGCAAGGTACTCAAAGACACCTTGGAGCGTGACGAGGAAGGCGGCTTCACCGGCTCGAACGAAGTCGACTGCACCGTGTGCCAAGGGAAAGGGACGATCGGTGGCTGACGCGACACCCGTTCTGGCGACGTTCGTCTCACTACGCTGTCCCGATCACCGCCGCGCCCGACGTCGGCCAGGTGATCCGCTCAAGGGCATCCGCGCGGCCGAGAACTGCGAACGGTGTCGGACCGTGTGGGCCGATGGTTGCGGCCCTGATGCCATCCGGGACGAGGAACCCGGGCCGCCCGAACCTCTGCCGCCGGGCCGGTTCGACGGGCCGAGCTGACCCGGTTTCCAACCGCAAGTCCGTCCTTGCGCAGCCCGCGGGTAGCCGGTGTCAGTCCCGATCGCTCAGCGGATGCGACTGTGGCGTGTGTCGAGGTGCGTCCGAGCTCTGGGCTGACCCGGTCCCCCGACGATGCGCCCGCAGCAACTCGAAACCGATCGGGATGACCGAGAGCAGCACGATCCCGATGAAGATCCCCTCCACGTTGTCCGCCACGAAGTGGACCTTGCCGAGGAAATATCCGATCACTGTCACCCCGCTGCCCCACAGCAGCCCACCGATGATGTTGAAGGTGCTGAAGAGTCGGTAGTTCATGCCGCTGACGCCCGCGATGATCGGGGTGAACGTCCGGACGATCGGTACGAAGCGGGCAAGGATGACCGAACGAGGTCCGTAGCGCTCGAAGAAGTCACGAGCCTTGTCCACATTCTCCTGTTTGAACAGCCTCGAATCGGGACGCCGGAACAGGGTGGGGCCGACCTTGCGCCCGAACAGGAAACCGGCCTGGTCACCGAGGATCGCGGCGATCGAGATCAGGAGACAGGCAAGCCACAGCGGAGTGGACAACGTGTGGTTGGACACAAGGAGACCGACTGTGAACAACAGCGAGTCGCCGGGCAGGAAGAATCCGACCAACAAGCCGGACTCGGCAAAAACGATCAGTAGGACGACGATCAGACCCGCCTTGGCCAGATGCTGCGCATCCAGAAAGCTCGGGCCGAGCGCGAGGGTGTTCGAGGCGATCGTGGACACTGACGCAGACACTGTGCTGGGCCTCCGGAGCGGCTCGGGACGCAAAGGCGGCTGGCGGCCGATTCGGTTCCCACCTCGACCGGGCACTCTTCGCAGACAGCAACGAGCGTATCCAGCAACGGCTGCGCGGCCGGATACGGCCCGCTGTGGGGTTCCCACCAACGCCTGACAGGATGCCGGACGTGTCCGCCCTACTCGTCCTGGTCGTTGGTCTGATGGCGGGCATCGTGGCGGGCAGCGCGGCACGACGGCGCGGTCACGTGGCCGATGACGCCCATCAGATGGTCACTTTCTGGGTCCTCGACGTCGCACTTCCCGCCCTGGCGCTCCGCGTCTTACACAGCGTGGTGTTCCCAGCCAATCTACTGCTCATCATCGCCGGCCCGTACCTGCTGTTCGTCGTCGGCGCGATGCTGTTTCTCTGCATCGGCCGTGTCCTGCGCCTGCGCCGGGACGTCGTCGGTGCGCTGATCGTCACCGCCGCTGTGGCCAACACATCCTTCGTCGGGATACCGATGGTCACGGCCTTCTTCGGAGCGGACTCGGTACCGGTCGCGCTTCTCGTCGACCAGCTCGGCTCGTTCGTCATCGTCGGGACCGTGGTCATCGCGGTGGCGGCCACGGCCTCGGGGGCCGGTGTCACCCGGACGGAGATCGCCCGTCGGCTGTTCACGGCGCCCGCTCTGATCGCGCTACTGACCGGGCTGATCCTGCGTCCGGTGGCGTTTCCGGGCTGGCTCACCGAGGCGTTGACGGCCCTCGGCGCGACGCTCACCCCGCTGGCGTTGTTCTCGATCGGCTTGCAGCTGCGCATCGGCGCGCTGCGCACCTGGCGTCGGGAGCTCGCGATCGGCCTGCTGGTCAAGCTCGTCATCGGCCCCGCCCTGGTGTTCGGGGCCTACGCCCTGACCGGCTCTCTGGACGACCACGGGGTGCAGGTGGCGCTGTTCGAGACCGCGATGCCGCCGATGGTCGCCGGGGCGATGATCGCCACCCGTTACGACCTGGCGACACCGCTGCCCAGCCTGATGGTCGGCGTCGGGGTGCCGGCGTCCCTGCTCACGCTGCCCATCTGGTCATGGATCCTGCAGGGCTGACGCGGCCCCGCGCCGTCCGCCACCACCGTGTCCTGCTGGAGTGGATAACCGCAGCCCCGGCCTGCAAAGGATGTGAATCTGTTGCTGTCATAGCAGCACGAAAGTCACATCG
>NZ_CAUVXG010000060.1:1690-21198 GCF_963555885.1 Protofrankia sp. Cr2 | reverse complement strand
TTCGGCGCGGGGTTCGGATGAGCGGTGGCGTGCGCATGGCCACCTTGACGTGGCTAACACCGTTAGCTAACGTCTTGCTAACGTCGTTAGCCACACCCCTATTGCTGGTCGCTCTAAGGAGTCCCGCCGTGTCCGAGGCGTCCAAGGCCCACTACCGCAAGCCCGGATGGTTCACCCAGCACATCGCCAACAAGCTGGTCATGCGCCTTACCCGGGCCGGGGTCAGCATCTGGGGCAGTCGCATCCTGGAGGTGCGGGGACGAACCAGCGGGCAGCCTCGTCAGGTGCCCGTCAACGTGCTCACCCATGACGACAGGCAGTATCTGGTCTCAGCACGCGGCGAGGGCCAGTGGGTGCGCAATCTACGCGCCGCCGACGGCCGGCTCGACCTCCTCATCGGACGCCGCCGGGAACCCCGCAGCGCACACGAGGTCGCCGATGTGACCAAGGCGCCTATTCTGCGTGCGTATCTTCGCCGCTGGAAGGCTGAGGTGGGAGTGTTCTTCGATGGTGTCAGCGCGGACTCGTCCGATGAAGAAATCGCCCAAATCGCCCATAAGCATCCCGTGTTCGTCCTCGACCCGGTCTCATGACCCGACCCGCGCCCACCCGGCGGCGGACTTTTACCCCGCGCGCCATCGAGATCATTTCGGCCGGCCGGCGACTGCTCGAAGCCGAAGGTCCGGACGCCCTGACCATGCGCCGCCTCGCCGCCGAGCTCGGCATCCAGGCGCCGTCGATCTACAAGCACTTACCCGGCAAGCATGCGCTTGAGCTGGCTCTGCTCGAGGATGCGCTGACCGAGATCGGCCAGGACCTGCATGAGGCGGTGCGTCACGGCACAGCGCACAGAGTTATCCCGGCGATTCTTGCCGCCTACCGCGAATACAGCCTTGCCCACCCGAACCTGTACCGGCTGGCCACCGGCTCCCGCCTGCCCCGCGCCACGATGACGCCGGGCCTGGAGGAGTGGGCCGGCGAACCGTTCTTCCTCGCGACCGGCGACCCCCACCTGGCACAGGCGCTATGGTCGTTTGCTCACGGTATGGTCATCCTCGAGCTCGACCAGCGCTATCCTGACGGCTCCGGCCTGCGCCGGACCTGGGACGCGGGCGCCGACGCCTTCGCGTCAGCGTGCCGACAGTAGGACGGCAGCAGGACGGCTTTTTTATCGGCGCACTGGCACCGCCCGGTCTGGCACTCGCACTACCAGCATAAACTCGTTCTGTTTCGTCCGGGGTTCGCGGCCCAAGCTGGTTCTTGCATCGTGCATCGAGGCCGCAGGAGGGCGATCGAAATGGCAGTCACAAGAAGCAGGGATACGCCGCTTCCCTGCATACCCGGCACGGGTAGACCGAGGAGACGACGGTGAGCACCTGGGTGGCGATCACGGGCTTCCTGACCGGGCTCGTTGTCCTGGCCGCAACCGGCCGCAGCGTGCTCGGGACCGCGGTCGCGCCCCGCGGGCGGCCGTCGCGACTCGTATTCGCAACGGTGCCGGTCCTGCTCCGGATCTCACGACAGATCAACCGGGCTGTCCCGAGCCGGCGGATTCATCGCTTGGTGATCAGAATGATCGGCCCGGTGGCGGTTTTGTTCCCGCCGCTGATATGGGGAGCGGGCACGGTTGTCGGGACGGCGCTGCTGGCGGCGTCGGTCGGGGCAGCCCCCCCTGACGTTCGTGCGATGGAATACGTGCTGGGCCAGCTCGATGATCCGAAATGGACCGGCCACGGTTTCCCGCTGGTGGTGTACGGCTGCTTCATTTTGATCTTCATCGGGTTGACGACCCGGATCACGGCGCTCACGTCCGCCTACCAGCGGCGTGAACAGTTCGTCTGGGCGCTGGCCAGCGAAGCACGGTCGTGCCTCGATGCCGAGGACGTCATCGTTGCCCACATGCGTGGCGGAACCCCGGATTCCCTGGATCGCATGATGATCACCTGGCAGCTCTGGATCGCCGATCTCCGGTTCAGTCACACGAGCTATCCCGAGCTGCTCACATTGCCGTCGTCGCCCGATTTGTCCTGGCTGGACGCGACTCTGGTCGTCATGGATGTGGCGGCACTCATAGATGCCCTCTCACCGGGGACCGAACCGCCACCGACACGCCCACTGCTCGCCGCGGGCTGTGCCTTCGTCCAGGAGATGGCCAGAGAACTGCAGGTCAGCGCGGTCCGGACGACGCTGAGTCTGCATGGACGGGAGGAGCGGTCCTTCTGGACGAGTATCGCCAGACTGACCGATGCCGGAATCCATGCCGAACGGGACTACCGGACGGCCCGATCCACCTTCCAACGATGGCGGTCGCGGTACGCGCCGTACACGGCCGCGCTGTCAGACCTCATGTGCCTGCAGGACGGACCGCCGGTGGGCGAACTGATGCCCGAGGCGCCCTTCGAGACACTCATCAACACCCTTGACGCGTCCGCGGAAAAGATGTCGCCGATTTTCTCACCATTGTCACAATAACAGGAGCCTGGAATCACCGGAGGCTGGTTGCCGGTGCCGATCTCGACTGTCCCATGCCCGCGGGCTGCCATCTGCGCCCGCGGGCTGCCGCCTGCGCCCGCGCAAGCCACTCGCATGGCTCGGCCGACCACGACGGCGGGATAGCCGACTTCCAGGTAGTGGCAGTACCCGCATGACAGCGGTGGCGAGTACCAGGCAACTGATACCCGTCTACGAGGGTCGTCGGTGCCAGGTATTCGCGATGCCAGCGCCAACACGGTCTGGATGAATTGTTGCATTGGTCACACTCTATTGCTTGCACGGAACCCAGCAAGGTGTGATCATCGCGAAGGGAAGACCCGCCAGCCATGACAGGGATGCCAGCGCAGGACGGATACCGGTATGGTTGCATCGAGTCCCACGACACCGGAACGATCATGGGCGACGAGATCGAGCTCGCCACGACCGTGCGCCGGTGGCCGGAGCGCGGCCGGCCGCGCCTCGCCGGCGTCCGGCGTACCCACCTCGAACACCGCGCGGCCGTTGTCGGCCGGACCCGCGCCGAGATCGCCAGCACCGTGGTCGCCTCACTAAACAGGAACGCCGCGGTGAGTCCCGGTACGGCACGGCAGCGGATGCATTCCCTCGAGGCTGTCAGCGAATACCTCGTGGAACAGGTCGCCATCGTGCTGGGCTGGTCAACGGACAGCGTGAACACACAGCGTCCGGTAACGAGCATCGGGCTCGACTCGCTGCTCGCGACCGAGTTGCACACCCGCATCGAACAGGACCTCGGCATCAAGATATCGGTGACCAAGTTACTGCAGGAAGTAACGCTCGAACAGTTCGCGAGGGAGATGTGGGCGCGCCTCGCACGAACATATCCGACCTTTAACAAGATGAACGTCCCGCATCCCACCGTCCTGAGTAGTCATCACAGCAGGGCTGCCTGACCGACGGCTCGCCAGAAGCGAACTTGGTGCCAGTAGAACTCGGGAGTACCCGCGAGACCCGCACGTTGCCGCACATCCGCCGACCCCTCCCGCGCGCGATGGCCCAGCGAGAAGAGCCGGCAGCCCTGCTTTAGGGGTCCACAAGCATCCTACCTGCGCATACACTCGATCGCTGGGGCCGCTACGTGTCACGACTCGACGCCTTCAACCGCGACTAACGCAAAAGGGGCGCCACAACAAGGTGCGGACTATACTGACCGGTCACCACTTACAGTGTAAATATCGACTGGTCGACAGTGAGGTGTCACGTGACGGATAACGAGCATCGCCGTCGCGAGCTGGGTGCGTTCCTACGCAGCCGCCGAGAGCGTATCGACCCCGAGACGGTGGGCTTGCCCACGGGGCGACGAAGACGAACCTCCGGGCTCAGACGAGAGGAAGTCGCGGTTCTTGCGGGCCTGAGTCCGACCTGGTACACATACCTTGAGCAGGGTCGGGACATTCACCCATCGCACGAGGTTCTGGATAGCCTCGTCCGCATGCTGCAGCTAAACGACGACGAACGCAGCTACATTTACATGCTCGCTTACGGTCAACGACCAGTCAAAGACAATCCGTTACGCGAGGCCAACACGGAGGCATTCCTCTGGCAGATCGCCGATGCGTACCAGCCCAACCCCGTCTACGTCGCGAACCAGGTTGCCGACGTACTGGCCTGGAACGACGCAGCTACCGAGTGGTACACCGACTTCGCCAAGCTGCCGGACGAGCATCGCAACACCGTGTGGTGGACGCTCATGGAACCAGACGCACGCGAACGTCTGGTGATGTGGGAAGACGAAGTCAAGGACGTCATCGGCCGCCTGCGTGCCGTCTCGGCGGTCAGGCCCGGAGACCGACGGCTGGGCCGACTGATCGCCGATCTCATGAAGGAAAGCCCGGAGATGCGGCGATGGTGGTCCGACCACGAGATACGCAGTCAGGCGCCGCGGGTCCGGTGGTTGCGGCATCCGCAGCTCGGGGTTCGGGCGATGAACCTCGTGGTCGCGTATCCGGCTGGTATGGACGGGATCGGAATCGCCTTCCATCTTCCCGTCCCGGACGACGAGGATGCGTAGGCCGCGGCCGGCAGGACGCGTCACGACCTCGGCGAAGGACGCACCGACCGGCGGATCGTGTCGGAGGGCCACATAAAAGCTAATCACACCATGACGCATCCCGATCTGTCACACTGCGACCTATGCCGGACACGGTGGGAGGTGGCGTAGGCCAGTCACCCGATAGCAACCGCGGCTCCTCATTCCCGAACTGCGCCGTCAGGGCTTCGCCTTCGACCGGCCATCGCCGCCTGCCGCACCCGCGGCGCTCCCGGCTCCAGCACAGGCAAACGGGGTGCGTGATGGGTGTACAGGTATATTCCGCGAAGACGTCGGTTCCTCAGGGTAGTAGTCTCGATCTCCATCTCAATGCGGACTCGGTAACCGGAACCGACGCGACCGTGGTGGTCACCGAGTTCGTCAGCGGCAACGAAATGGCACGGTTCACCGTGCATGTCGACGCACATCCAACCCCTGGCGACCCCGCGACCGACCGGGGCTGGCCCGTCGGGTTCACCCTCGATGTTCCGCAGTCCTGGCCGAGCGGCCTGTACGCCGTCGATCTCACCCCGGGAACGCCGGGCCAGAGCCGTGCCTTCTTCGTGGTGCGCTCGGCCGAACCTGGTGTCCACGCCGACATACTGGTGTCGATTCCGTTCCCGACCTTTCATGCCTATGCCTGGTGCGGCACAGCTGGCGCCTCGCCGTACTGGACCGAGCAACCCGACCGTGGTCGGCGAGTAAGCCTGCACCGGCCGAGTTCGAGCGGCCCGGGCTGGGAGGTCTCGATCCTGCAGTGGCTCGCCACCAGCGGGTTCGCCGTGGACTACTGCTCCGGCTTCGACCTGCACGACGGCCCGCACCTGCTGCGCGCCTACCAGGTGCTCGTCTGCGTCGGGCACGACGAATACTGGACGGCCGAAATGCGCGACACCGCCGAGCAGTTCCTGGCCGCCGGCGGCAACATCGCATTCCTCACCGGCAACACCTGCTGGTGGCAGTTCCGGCTTGAGGACGATGGGCGCACCTTCGTCTGTCACCGCGATGCCGCTGAAGACCCGCTCACCGGGATTGACAACGCCCGCGTCACCGTCGAGTGGTCCAGTTCGCCGGTCAACCGCCCGGAGAACGCTCTCACCGGTACCAGCTTCCGCCGTGGCGCGGGTTGCTGGGGCGACATGAGCGTGATGGACAGCACCGCCTGGACGGTCAGATTCGCCGATCACTGGGCCTTCGAGGGCACCGGACTGGCTGACGGTGACACCTTCGGGATCGGGACGGTCGGCTATGAGACCGACGCCGCCGACGTGGTCGTGGAGGATGGTGTCCCCCGTGTCACCGGCCGGGATGGCACCCCCACGACCTTCGTCGTCCTCGCCACGGCTGACCTGTCCGACTGGCGCCGGCTGGGGCAGGGTGGTGCCGCAACCATGGGCGTGTTCCGGGCATCCGGCGGCGGCACAGTGTTCAACGTCGCCACGACCGGATGGGGTGGCGGGCTCGGTAGCTCCCCGGATCCGACAGTCGACCGGATCACCCGTAATGTCCTCACCCGGCTGAGCGACCCGTGGCCGGCCGCGAACTGGGAACGGATCGGTCGCGCGAGCACGGTGACCGCACTCGTCGCCTGCGAGAACACCGTGTTCGCCGCCGCCGGGAACATTCTGTGGGCCCGGGACCCGGTCGGTCAGAACCTCGTCTGGACCCGGATCGGGCACGCGGGCCGTGTCCGCGCGTTGGCCGGCCCACGCGAGGCCACCGGCGCCCAACCGGTCTGCCTGTACGCCGTGACCACGGACGACCAGCTGTGGCAGCGCGAGCCCGTCCGCCGCGACGCCCGCTGGGTCCCGATCGGGACCGCACCGAGGGTGGTCGCGCTCGCGGCGTGCTTCGAGGGGTTGTTCGGCGCGACCGCCGACGGCGATCTCGTCCACCTCCGCTTCGACCGGATCGGCCAGGACCAGGTCTGGACGCGGGTGGGTCCCGCCGACAACGTCATCGCCATGACCAGTACCAGCGGCCGGCTCTACTGCGTCACCCGGGATCAGACCCTCTGGATGCGGCTTCCGGTCCTGCACGACATCGCCTGGACGGCGATCGGACGTATCCCGGCACCCGCCACCGGGTTGGCCGGCCATGCCGGAAAATTGATCATCAGTACCATCTGCAATCGGCTGTGGTGGCGCGACGCCGTCCGTTGACGCTCGGGCACCGTTGAGCCGGGACGGCTCCTGTTGCAGCTCCTATTTCGGTGTAGCGCGTCTCAATATCTGCCACCGGCCTCAACCTGGCACTGCCAGTGCCAGGTTCACCACGCCTGGCACCACGGGTCCATGCGTCATGTAGACACAGTTCAGGAATACCAGCACATACGCGGTCTGTTTCTCCCGGGTCCAGACGAAGAGACTGTTACCAGACACCAGGAACAGAAGCGGACGATGCACCGGGCGCAATTTTCAGATCAGCTGCCATGTGCATCCTTCAGTATTCGCGAGCGACCATTTCGACCTGCCGGCCGGCCGGCACAGGAAACTGAACGGGAGAAAGACATGAGCACTGCAACTGTGGCGCCGTACCAAACCGGGACCGCTGGTTCGCCGTCCATAACGACACAGCGCCGCACGGCTGCCGCGCCGTCACCTATTACCCGCATCCTGCTTACGCCCGGAACCGGACTGCTGCGGCGGCCGGTGTCGCTCGCGAGGGTCGGGCTACTAATGACCGCCGGCGCACTACCAGTGCTGTCGATCCCGCTCTACGTCTTCAACCTGCTCCCCATCAGCGCATCAGCCCGCTTCCTGGTACTGCCACTCGCCATCATCGTCATTGCGATGGCACTACACCGGTCGCTGGAGGCACGATGGGCGGTCCGGGGATTCACCGCCGGACTGATCGCCGTCACCGCCTATGATGCCCTGCGAATGCCGATGGTGTTCACCAAGATCTGGCCGGACTTCATCCCGCGACTCGGTGGTTGGATCATCGGGGATGTACCCACGAATATTCCGGTCGGCTATGCCTGGCGCTACATCGGTGACGGCGGTGGCATCGGAATGGCCTTCTTCGTGCTGTGCGGCGCAGTAGGTCTGTGGCGGTTCCCGGCGCTCGCCCGGCGTCCGATCCAGCTGGGCGTCGGTTACGGCATCTTCGTCTGGTCAGGCCTGGTCGCCACCATCGCCCTGTCGAGCCGTGGTACGGAACTGCTCTTCCCGCTCAGCTGGCAGTCCCTTGGTCTGTCCCTCACCGGACATCTGATTTACGGCTCCGTCCTTGGTATCTACCTGCGGCGGGCCCTGGCAACCGAGCGTCGCCTCGCGCTGGCAGCCTGACCACCAACCCTGTTTCTACCGGCCGCGCGGGCGGTCCGACTCCTGGAACAGAGGACTCCATGCATACGACAATCGTGATCTTACGGATCATTTTCACCGGCGTGCTGTCGACCTATGCCCTCCTCACCATCGGCTACCTGGCAACGCAGATTCGCTTCGCCCACCGGACATATCGGCGGCTGCGAGCCGTCCCGGGAAACTTCGGACCCGCCGCCGCACTACCCAGCGTCGATGTGATCATTCCATGCTTCAACGAACAACCGGAGGTGCTCGCATCCTGTTTGCGCTCCGTGGCGAACCAGGACTACAAAGGCCTTCTCACGGTGTACGTCGTCGACGACGGCTCACGGAACCGCCAGCAACTCCAGGCCGTTTACGATGAATTCGGTCGCGACCGACGATTTGTGATTCTTCCGTTGACAGCCAACGCGGGAAAGCGGAAGGCCCAGGTAGCCGCCATCCGTCAATCGGTCGGCGACCTTGTCGTGGCAATCGACTCCGACACGACCATCGAACCCGACGTCGTAGGCAAACTGGCGGCGGCGATGGCCGACCCCGGGGTGGGTGCGGCGATGGGCCACATGGTGGCGAGCAACAGTCGGGCGACCTGGCTCACCCGACTGGTCAACATGGAGTACTGGATCGCCTGCAACCAGGAACGGGCCGCTCAGTCCGTCTTCGGAGCGGTGATGTGCTGCTGCGGACCGTGCGCGGTCTACCGGCGCTCCGCGCTCACCGCCGTCCTCGACGACTACGAGACCCAGATGTTTCGTGGGCGACCGAGTGACTTCGGAGAGGATCGCCACCTGACGATTCTCATACTGCGGTCGGGCCTGCGCACCGTCTATGTCCCGGACGCGACGGCCGCGACCGTCGTCCCCGAGCGGATTCGCCCCTACCTGCGCCAACAGCTCCGGTGGGCCCGCAGTACCTATCGGGACACCCTCCTTGCCATCAGGATCCTTCCCCGCCTGCACCGCTATCTGACCCTTGACGTCATCGGGCAGAATCTGGCGTCGTTGTTGCTCTTCCTGTCAATGATCACAGGACTCGCTCTTGTCGCTGTGTCCGCGGCTCCACCGCCGTGGTGGTCGGTCGCCACGATAGCAGGGATCTCGTTACTGCACTGCACCTATGGCGCCTGGCGCGCCAGAAACTTGGCGTTCTTCGGGTTTGCCTTCCACGAATTCATCAACATCGGCCTGCTCCTTCCCCTGAAGCTCTATGCACTCTGCACCCTGGGCAACACGACCTGGGGTTCACGCACTCTTCCTGCGACGCAGCACACGAGCGCAACGCAGCACACGAGCGCAACGCAGCACGTCATTACGACGACCGGGTTCCCGGCGCACGCCGATTCCCGGGGAACGCATGAGAAGGTTGTACCACTATGAAACCAGCAATTGCTGTCGAAGGTCTGGTGAAGCGTTACGGTGACGCGCACGCGCTGGACGGACTGAATCTGGAGGTCCAGCCAGGAACCGTCCTCGGCCTGCTCGGTCCGAACGGCGCAGGTAAGACCACGACCGTCCGGGTACTGACCACCTTGCTGAAGCCAGACGGCGGACGCGCGTGGGTGGGTGGTTTCGACGTGGTCCGGCAACCGTATGACGTGCGGCGCTGCATCGGAGTTTCCGGTCAGGAGACAGCAGTGGAACCCCTGCTGACCGGATGGGAGAATCTGGAGCTCTTCGGCCGGCTGCACAAGCTGGGCCGGCGGGGAGCACGTCGACGCGCCCAGGAGCTGCTTGAGTAGTTCGACCTCACCGCGGCGGCCAGCCGACTGGCAAAGACCTACTCGGGCGGCATGCGGCGCAGGCTGGACCTCGCCATCAGTCTGATCACACAGCCGGCCGTCCTGTTCCTGGACGAACCGACGACTGGCCTGGACGTAGCTACACTGAATTCGTGATCGGTGGCCTGTTGGCGCAGACCGTTGCGTTCGCTGCAGCGTCCACCTCCGGTGCGGTCGCCCTGGAACTCGAAGAAAATACGATCGATCGCCTCCGTACGCTACCGGTGGCACGCTCCACCGTCCTCGCCGGATTCACTAATGCCGGCCTGATCAAGACCTTCATAACCGTACTGGTGACGCTTTCATGTGGGTTCGCGGTCGGCTGGCGTGCCCACAACGGTATCAGCGGTATACGAAAGTTCATGCGGGCAACCAATCGGTGAGGTCGTCGACCTCACGTCGCTCATCCCGGCAATCGTGAACACCCGCATCGAGACAAGGGGGGTCCCATGCGAATTCCGAGCATGGACCCCCGGCGTGACGGCCCCATCGCCTCCGTGGAGGACGGCCGTCTCATCTACTCCCTCGAATACGAAAAGGACTCCTTCGGTCGGTTCGACCAACACCTAGCGTGTTGTCGCCGGGTGGATGCCGGCGAGCCGGCGGGCAGCGGTGACTGCCTGATCGCCGAACCGTTCGTAGTAACGGGAAAGCAACGTCAGGTCCACGGCGCTCTGAATCCCGTGTGGCCACGCCGGATCGGTCAGGGTGGCCAACAGCCGCCGGTGGATCTGGTCGATCTGGTCGTCGGCGTCCTCCACCTGCCGAGCAGCCTCCCGATCATCGTTACGGATCGCGGCGGCGAGCCGGTCGGCCAGGTCGCCGCACAGCCGGCCGAGATGGATGACGGTGGGACGCAGCGGCGCCGGGACCACCGGAGCGGGCCTGCGAAGATCGGCAGTGGCCGCGATATGATCGGCAAGCTCGCCCATCCGCTCCACCGCGGTTGCTATCCGCAGGCAGGCGACCACAAGATGTAGGTCTCCGGCCACCGGATTCTGGCAGGCCAGCAGCACCACGAGCTCGTCGTCCAGTTTCCGGCTGCGGACACGCAGGCTCTGCAGGGCAGCGTGGACAGCAGCAGTGTCAGCCAGGCCGGCGTCGGGGCCGGCCACAGCGGCGGTGGCGGCTGTGACGATCCGACTCGCCTCACCGGCGAGCTCGCCGAGTGCCACTCGGACCCGATCCAACTCGGCGGCGTATTCAAACCGGTGCGGCCCCGGAACATCCATAATCCGATGAACCTCCATAGTCCGATAGTGCCCCCATCCCAGCGAGCCTGCCCGTCGGGAGCACGTGCCAGGTGGACATCATGCATCCTTTGCCGATTTTTGCATACCCTTCGTCAGCTGATGCCGTTGGTCAGCTGATACTCCTCATCCGCCGATACTCCTCATCAGCTACCGACGCTGCTCGGACCGGGCGCCGGGCGTGCCCTGGGTGCGCTGGGTGCCAGCGGAGAGTTCCTGACCCGGAAGACCCGCGCCACATTCTGCGGCAGCCACCAGTTCCAGCGCCCGAAGAGTGCCATCGCGCTCGGAACGAGCAATGCCCGGATGATGGTCACATCGATTATGATCGCCGCGCCCAACCCGAACCCGAACTGCTGCAGACCGACGATCGACCCGGCGACGAAACCCATGAAAGCGGCGAACATGACCAGGCCGGCCGCAGTCACAATACGCCCGGTCTTGGCCAGCCCGAGCGCCACCGCGGTCTCGTTGTCCCGGCCGGCGTCCCACTCCTCGCGCATGCGGCTCACGAGGAAAACCTCGTAGTCCATGGACAGACCAAACACCATCGCGAAAATGAAGACCGGGATCCAGCCCTCGATCTGGTCGAAGGAAATGAGCCCGAGCGCGTCACCCGCACCCCACTTGAAGAAGACCACGAGCAGACCATAGGCGGCAGTGATCGAAAGCAGGTTCAGGATGATTGCTTTCAGCGGGAGGACGATCGAACGGAATGCCCGTAGCAGCAGGAAGTACGTGAGGACGAGCACCCCGAGCACGAGCCAGGGGAAGGCGCTGTAGGTAAGGTGCAGGAAGTCGACACCGCTCGGCGGGCCGCCGCCAGCATAGACGTCGACCCCGGTGGGGAACCCGGCCGCCGGGACGATGTCCTGGCGCAGGCGCTTGGCGAAGTCGAGCGACGCGGGCGTCCCGTACTCGCTCTTCCCGATCACCTGTAGCTGCAGGTAGCGCCGGGACGGGTCGACGAACTGCGTGCTGGCAGGGTCGAAGATGACCGCAGCGACCTGCGGGTCGGCACGAAGACTGTCCTGAAGCCGTGTCAGCCCGGCCTGCAACCGGGCGTCATCGGCCGCGCCTGGCCGGTGGGAGTCGATGACGACCGCTGTCGGCGCCAGGGCGCCCGCGCCGACCGCATCGGAAAGGATGTCAAGGCCCTGGACGCTCTCGAGATTGCGCGGGATGCCCTTGTTCGAACCCGGTCCGAGCTCGAGGGCCACCGCAGGTAGCGCTATGGCAACCAGCAGTGCCGTGGTGCCAGCCGCGATGGCCGCCGGGTGGCGCATGATCGCCCGTGCGAGGCGTGCCCAGAAATTCTCCTCCGCCTCCCGGCGCTCGGTGATGAAGCGCGGCAGGAGCCGTACCCGATCAAGCTTCGCGGCCAGGAAGTAGAGCAGGACGGGTAGCAGCGTCAGTGCACAGGCAACCGAAATGATCGGGATGAACAGACCCCCGATGCCGAAACCACGCATGAACGGCAGCGGCATGGCCAGCATCAGCGCGAGACCGATGGCGACCGCCGTGCCGCTGAACACGACCGCGCGGCCGGCTGTCTGCATCGTGGCGACGATCGCATCCTGCGTCGCCTTGCCGCTGTGGATCTCCTCCCGGTAGCGGTAGATGATGAGCAGCGAATAGTCGACGGCTATACCCAGGCCGATCAGCGTGACCAAGTTCTGGAGATACGTCGACAGTTCCATGTAGTGCGCGAAAATCCAGATGATCGCAAGAGTCGTCGGGATCGCGGCCGCAGCGAATATCAAAGGTAGGAGAAAAGCCAACGTCCCGAAGACGAACGCGAGGATGACGAGCGCGATCGGAATGGCGATGTAGAGTTCGCCGACCTTGAGATCGTGCTTGAACACAGGATCGAGGTCATGCTCGATCGCAGCCTGGCCGGTGACGTAAGCCTGAGCGCCCGGTACCGTGCCGACCGCTGCCCGCATCCTGTCGGTATAGCCTTTCGCGTCGGCCGGCTCGAGATTCGACACGATGCGGGCGTTGACGATGGAGTCGGACACCGGTTGAACCGATGCGACATCCCCACTGGGAAGAACGCCGGCCGCCCTGTGCGCCGCCTGATCGACCGCGGGCAGGAGCTGCGGGGCAGACCCCGGCGCGCCGCGCACGACAATCATGAAGGAACCGGTACTCTTCTGGTCGAAATGGTCCTCGAGAATGCGCTCCGCCCGCTGCGTGTCGGTACCCGGCAGCGAGAAGCGATTCGTCAGAAGGCGGCTCAACCCGGACGCGGCCGCGCTCGACACGACGAAGACAACCACCCAGACCGCCACGACGGCCCACCGATAACGGATCATCGCGCGCGTCCAGCGTTCCATGATGGTCACATACCCGCCGGAGCGTCTGATTATCCGACGGATGCACGGAAACTTACGTCGAACGTGAACGGGCGAACGTGAACGGTCGGGTTTGAACGGTCGGGTTTGAACGCCGGAGATATCAGAGGTAATATGAGCAACGAACAGCTGCCCCCCGCCAATTTCTACGCAACCCTTCCCCGGGTGCTTGCCGCGGCCGGGGCGCTTTTTCGCGATCCGGCCGGCCGGGTCCTGCTCGTTCAACCTGCCTACCGCACCGACACCTGGCTCCTCCCCGGTGGCGCCATGGACCCAGGCGAGTACCCGTGGGAGACGGCACGCCGCGAAGTCCGGGAGGAAATCGGGCTGGAGCTGCAGCCGGGGCGGCTGCTCGGCGTCGACTGGGTCCCCGCCCGAGACGACGGACGGCCACCGCTGATCCACTTCATCTTCGACGGCGGAGTACTCACCGAAACCGATGCTGAACGCAGCATGCACCTGCAGCCGGATGAACTGACCGCCTGGCGGCTGTGTACGCCCACTGAGTGCGACTCGCTCCTCCTCCCAAGGGTGGCCCGGCGCATCCATGCCTGCGTGGCTGCACTGCGCACCGGGCAGACCGCGTACCTGCAGCACGGTTGGTCGCGCCGGGCAACATCCGGCTGACGGCCCACGATGCAGACCGCCGCGCGCATCCGGCAGAGCATCAGGACGATGACCTACGCGACCCATGACCGGCGGTCCGTCCATACTGGGCACTTCCGTATTGTTCATTCGTGGTCACAAGAAGTTACAGAATGTAATGACATGTCATGAGATGTTGCCGTGGTTCCGTCGATCAGCAAGCAACGTCGATCAGTGAGAAGCGTCGATCAGTGAGAAGCGGAGAGAAGCATGGAACTGCGGCAGTCGTCCCAGCATCGAGCGTCCCAGCATCGAGGCTTATCAAGGCTAGCCGTCGTGGGGATCGGCCTGCTTGGCCTGTTGAGCCTGGCGGCGTGCGGCAGCACCGGCTCAGGTCGGAAGGTCAGCGCTCCGGCCAGCGGATCAGCCGGTGCTCCATCCAGTACCCCGGCCAGTACCCCGGCCGACAAACCGGTCGACGCGCCGGCCAGCGCGCCGGCGGCCTCCGCGACGCCGATCCTGCACGCGCGCGACTACGTACTTACCCAAGGCCCTGAAACGGCCGGCTTCATCCTTAACACATCCCCCGACAAACAGTCGAATCCGCAAATATCGGAGAAGAAGCTCGCGGCCTGCCTCGGTGTACCGCTCGCCGACGTCCAAGACCGCGCAACCGACTCGGCGGAGGGTCCCTACCTCTCGAGCGCCGACAGACTGACCATCGTCGGCTCGGAGGCGGAGATCGCGCCAGCGGCCGATGTGACCCGCGATGCGGCCACCTTCACCCGCGCCCAGACACCCGGATGCTTTGGCCAGCTCTTCTTCCCATCCTTCCAGGAAGAGCTAGCGGGCAGCGGCGAGCGTGCCACGCTCAACTCGTCACGTTCACTGCCCCCGCCCGCCGGTGCCACGAACGCCCTGCGCATGGTCATGACCTTGACCACCGGCAAGACACACGTCCCCCTCACGCTCGACCTCATCTTCATCATGTCCGGCCGCGTCGAGAGCTCCGTTATGGTCATCCAGGTGAACGGAGTGCCAGACGCCACGCTCGAGCAGAACCTCACCCGTCAAGTCGCAGGGAAGGTCGCCCGGCAATCGGGACTGACCGCCGCGTAAGCGACCGCGTAAGCGACCGCGTAAGCCGTTCCGCGCCAACGGTCACCCGAACCCCACGCCGGCTGGTTACCCCAACCCCGCGCCCGAACCCCACGCCGGCAGTCGCCCGAACGATGTGACTTTCGTGCTGCTCCCATAGCAGCAGATTCACATCCTTCGGTCGACGGGCCAGTCGACAGGCCAGCGGTTATCCACAGCTGACGTCAGCGTGACGACTCCGGGCGTGCGTGCTGTCACCGTTCATGGTTGTGACGTCCACCGCAGGTCCGCACGACGGCGGATGGGAGAAGATCGCCCGGGATCGCAACGGTGTGATGGCGGTGCGGGACGCGATCGCGGGCGGCCTTAGCCCCGCGGAACTGCGGTGGCGGGTCAGCACAGGTCGATGGCAACGGCCGCTGCGGGGAGTCGTCGTCACCCACTCCGGGCCGTTGACCCGTCTCCAATGGCTCTGGTGCGCGCTGGAACGGGCCGGGCCGGGAGCCGTCCTTGCCGGATCCACGGCGGCCACGCTCGACGGTCTGCGGGGGTTCGACGCGGCGACCGTGTTCGTCACGGTGCCGGCAGACCGGCAGCTCACCGGGCATCAGGGGATCGTGGTGCACCGCAGCAGCCAACTCAGCTCAGCCGACGTCCATCCGGTCCGCATTCCCCCGCGGACCCGGCTCGCCCGCTCGGTCGTCGACATGGCAGGCTGGGCAGCTCGGGACGACGATGCGAGGGCCGCGCTCGCAGCCTCCGTACAGCAACGGCTGATCAGCGTCGAGGAACTGCGGGCTGTGCTGGACCGGCGCGGGCGAGCGCGGCGTCGCCGCCTGATCGTCGACACGTTGGCAGATCTTGATGTTGGCGCTGAGTCGGTGGCGGAGATGCTGTACCGCCGAATCGAGCGTCGCCACGGCCTACCGCCCGCCCGGCGCCAGCACATGGTCGACCTGAACGGTCGTCGCTACCTGGACGTCTGGTACGAGCCATGGCGGGTCTGGGTGGAGATCGACGGGGCCGCACACCGGGAGGCCCGGCAATGGTGGGATGACCTGGCCCGCCAGAATCTCGGGGTGCTCCAGGACCGTCTGATCCTGCGTTTCCCGACGCGGCTGCTGCGCGAGCATCCTGAGCGCGTCGCCGCCCAGGTCGCGCAGGCGCTCCGCCAACGTGGCTGGGATGGCCGCCGCTGACCGGGCACCAGCAGCGGCTCAACGATGTGAATCCAGTGCTGCTGTTGTAGCAGTGGTTTCACATCCTTCTCGGCGTGAGCGCTTCTCGGCGTGAGCTCGTGTCGGCGTGAGCTCGTGTCGGCGTGAGCTCGTGTCGGCGTGAGCTCGTGTCGGCGTGAGCTCGTGTCGGTGTGAGCGCCCGAGGTGTGGACGGCGGACCAGTGCCCCGTTGACATGAAGTTCAGTTGAGGTTGCAGGCTGGCGCCATGTCCTCCACCGATATCGAACGGCCCTTCACCGACGTCGAACGCTCCTACCTCGCCAGCCAGCGGCTCGGCCGGCTCGCCACGGTCGCGCCCGACGGCTCACCGCAGAACAGCCCGGTGGGCTTCCGCTACAACGAAGTCGCCGGCACCATCGACATCCACGGCTACAACCTGGGTGCCAGCCGCAAGTTCCGGAACGTCGCCGCAATCGGAGTCGTATCCCTGGTCGTCGACGACATCGCCTCCGTCGACCCGTGGCGGGTCCGCGGCCTGGAGATCCGCGGCAAGGCAGCGGCGGTGAACGACGAGGACCCGCCCGCGGCCCACCTGAGTCGCGAAGTCATCCGCATCCATCCGCGACGCATCATCAGCTGGGGCCTCGACCCGGACGCTCCGGGAATGTCGGCCCGGGACGCCAGCAGCGGCTCAACGATGTGAATCCAGTGCTGCTGTAGTAGCAGCAAATTCACATCCTTACTGCATGATCCGCTCTCCTGACGCGGTCTGGGAGGTCCGCACGGTCTGGGATGTCTGGTCGGTCTGGTCGGTCTGGTCGGTCTGGTCGGTCTGGTCGGTCTGGTCGGTCCACGCGGTCTGGGCGACAGCCGGCGGCGGTGGTTAGATCACGGTGGACCGACGGCTGCGACCCACCGTGGTGTCGCCGCGCCATACGGGGACCGGGGAGCGTGTCATGACGACGAACAGCGACGAGACCACATGGCGGTTCGACGGATTGCGGGCGTTGTTCATCAACTGCACGCTCAAGCGCTCACCCGAACTCAGCCATACCGGGGGTCTGATCGATCGCAGCGCCGCCCTGATGGGTGAGCGCGGCGTCGAGGTCACGGTGCTCCGCGCGATTGATCACGATATCGCGACCGGGGTGTGGCCGGACATGACCGAGCACGGTTGGCCGAGTGACGAATGGCCGACCATCTACCAGCAGGTTCTGGCGGCCGACATCCTGGTGCTGGCCGGGTCGATCTGGCTCGGCGACAACAGCTCCGTGATGAAGAAAATGATCGAACGGCTGTACGCCTGCTCGCATCTGCTCAATGAAGCGGGCCAGTACGCCTATTACGGCCGGGTTGCCGGCTGCCTGATCACCGGAAACGAGGACGGCGTGAAGCACTGCGCCATGAACGTCCTCTATAGCTTGCAGCACCTCGGGTACACCATCCCGCCGCAGGCCGATGCGGGATGGATCGGTGAGGCTGGGCCAGGGCCATCCTATCTCGATCCGGGCTCAGGCGGACCGCAGAACGACTTCACCAACCGCAACACCGCCTTCATGACCTGGAACCTGCTACACCTGGCGAAGATGCTCAAGGACGCGGGTGGCATCCCCACGCACGGCAACCAACGCTCGGCCTGGGACGCCGGCTGTCGGGACGACTACCCCAACCCCGACTACCGCTGACCTGACTACCCCAACCCCGACTACCGCTGACCTGACCACCACTGACCCGACCACCACTGACCCGACCACCGCCGGCCCGGGTCCGCAGCGGCATGCAGCGGCCCGGATCGACCGGCGCTGCTCACCCGCATGCGTCGGCAGATCGGAAAGTACGACCTGTACGGCCATTTCGCACTGTTCTATTGTCGGTTAGCGTCGACGATGACGATGACGATCGATCAACGGAGGCGACTACAAAGCCTGTTGACCTCCAGCGGCCGGAGCCACGTGCCTTCCGCGAGGGACGCGAGGGAGCAGATGCAGCATGCCCACCAGCGACACTATCAAAGCCGCTTGGATCACCGGCCTCTTGGGTGTGGCTGGCACGATCGCAGGGGCGGTCCTCACTAACGGGTACGGGCTGTTCCCCTCCCCGCGCCCCACGCCGACGTTCCCGACACCGCCGCCGACCCAGGCAGCATTCGCGGCATCACCTCCCACCGAACCCGCTACCTCTTCGAGATACACGACGCGACCTCCGACCGAACCCGCTACCTCTTCGAGAATCACGGCACCACCTCCCAACGCGGCTGCTGTCCCAGCGAGCTATCAAGGCACGTGGACAGGCGTGGTCACGCAGTCAAACAACGTCTCCTACCAGCTCACGTTGAAAATCGGTGCCGGCAGTGTGGGCACCGGGGTCGGTTCGTGGCAGATACCGATTTTCGGCTGTTCGGGGGTGTTGGTTCTGGAGTCCGGCGGCGGACCGTTGGTAGTGCGACAAAATACGACATTCAACCCGAATCTTCAGTGCTTCAGCCAGGTCGAGGGCACTGTGACACTGCAGGGAAGCTCCGGGCTCACCTACCAGATCCTCGGCGCCACAACGACGAACGGACAATTCATCAAAGGTAATCCGGTTTTGGGCTCGGGTACTCTGACCCGACTGTAGGGCCTGGGCACCCGACTGTAGGGCGTAGGCTGCGGATGATATTGCGCGCCACGGCGGTGGCGATTCGGGTGGGATCGGCACACCGGAATGCTGGAATACCGGAATGCCGGGGTGATGGCTATGATTTGCCTGCCTGTCCGCAGCAGGAGGTATGCGTGAGCGATGAAGCCAGTGCCAATGCCGGCGCCGATGTCGAGGCCGGCGCCCGCGCCAATGCCGAGGCCGGCGCCGATGTCGACGCGGGGACGGAACGTCCGCCGAGGGTGTTCATCTCCTACGCGCACGCTGGCGGGGCGCAGGGGTCCGCGGGACACGACGAGTCCGTGCGGGAGCTCTACTGGTTTCTGCGCATGCGTGGGATCGACGCGACGTGCGACCTGCCCGCGTCCCAGCGGCGGCAGGACTGGACCCTGTGGATGGAGCGGGAGATCCGCGCGGCCGACTTCATCCTGGTGATCGCCTCACCCGTGTATCGACGGCGGGCCGACGGGGATGCCGCCGCCGACGACGGTCGTGGGGTGCAGTGGGAGGCCGGCCTGGTCCGCGAGGTCATCTACCGCGACCAGCGTGCGGGTTTGCTCCGCGTCCTGCCGGTCGTGCTCCCGGATGCGACCGCCGATGACATCCCGCTGTTCCTCCGGCCCTATTCGACCACCCACTACCGGGTGGATGAGATCTCCGATGCCGGGCTTGAGGCGCTCCTGCGGGTCCTGCTCGGTCAGCCGCTGGAGATCGAACCTGCGCTGGGGAATCCCCCGCTGCTGCCTGCACGTCCCGGCCCGGGGGCACTTCAGGCGG
>NZ_CAUVXG010000060.1:0-994 GCF_963555885.1 Protofrankia sp. Cr2 | reverse complement strand
TCAGCGCCAGGGTCAGGGTCAGGGTCAGCGGCACGGTCGGCTTCGGGGCCGGCCGGCGTGGATATCTCGTTGAGCCGTGATGACCGGGATGCGCTGCTGACCGCCCTGGCGGAGAGTTTCACCACCGACATGGCGGCCGAGCGGGTGCTGAGCCGTATCAACTATCCGCGGTCGCGGCGTCCCGGCTTTGCCAATGCCGTGCCCGAGCAGATCTGGAACATGATCCTCATCGACTTGGAGAACGGCGCGGTCGCGACGCCGTTCCGGGCGCTGCTGACCTCCGCCCTGCGCGACCAGCCCCACAACCGGGTTTTCCGCCTGCTGGCGCAGCGATATGGCGTCGACCCCACCGCCCGCTGACCGGCCCCCGATATCGGGTGGGCTGTGTCGTCGGCGGGGTTACGCTGATCGTCACAGGGCAGTGCCGGTAAGCAGTCGGCGGGACGCCGGTGAGCAACGGGGGCGGTGTGGACGAGCAACGGGGAAACGGTTCGGATGCCTTCTCGAGCAACGCCCAGCCCGTGGACGGTGCCTTGCGTGCTTGGGCGGTCGCGCATGCCCGCACCGTGGGCCGCACTGGCGATCCGTCGGGGGCGGCACTTCAGCCTGACGATGCACTGCCGGCCGGACCGGCTGGCCGGCTGGTGGTCACCGCACGGGAACGGCGCACCCTGACCGGCCACACCAGAGAGATCAACTCGGCGGGGTGGGCGACCGGACCAGATGGCCGGCTGCTGCTGGCCTCGGGCAGCTTCGACGACACGGTGCGGATCTGGGATCCGATCACCGGCGCCACCCTGCAGACCCTGACCGGCCACACCGGCCCGGTCGTGTCGGTGGCGTGGGCGACCAGCCCGGATGGCCGGCTGCTGCTGGCGTCGGGCAGCGCCGACGCCACGGTGCGGGTCTGGGATCCGATCACCGGCCACATCCTGCAGACCCTGACCGGCCGCACCGGCTGGGTCGTGTCGGTGGGGTGGGTGACCGGCCCGGA
>NZ_CAUVXG010000059.1:0-26941 GCF_963555885.1 Protofrankia sp. Cr2 | reverse complement strand
GCGGCGGGGGGCATCGGGGGGATGCCGATGCCCCCCGCCGGGCTCACGCCTGCCGGCGGTGCGGGTGGAAGACCCAGGCGCGCAGCAGGACGAATCGCAGTACCGTCGCGGCGAGGTTGGCGCCGATCAGGATGCCGAGTTCGAGGGGCCGTCCGGGGTGGCTGGTCAGCGCGCTGAGCATGGCCAGCGACCCACTGGTCAGCCCGAGCCCCAGGCCGAAGACCAAAAGGCCCTCGAGCTGGTGGCGGCCGGCGCCGGCGCGCCCGCGTACCCCGAAGGTCAGCCGCCGGTTCGCGGCGGTGTTCGCGACCGCGGTGAGCGCCAGCGCGAGCAGGTTCGCGGTCTGTGCCCCCACCGTGCCCCGCAGCAGCAGGTACAGCACCAGGTAGGCCGCGGTGCTTGCCATTCCGACGGTGGTAAACCGCACAAGCTGCCTGGGCAGACCGAGCGGTACGCCGGGGACTGCCGGTTCCAGCGGCGCACGGCCGAGCTGGCGGCGCAGGTCGCGCACGGGCAGCGCTCCGGTGGCCAGGGCACGTCCGACCCGGGCCACGCCCTTGAGATCGGCCAGGGCGGTGGCCCTGATGTCGACGCGGCTGTCGGGGTCGTCGACCCAGTCGACCGGAACCTCGTGGATGCGCAGCCCGGACCTTTCGGCGAGGACGAGCAACTCGGTGTCGAAGAACCAGCCGGTGTCCTCGATCAGGGGCAGCAGCTGTGCGGCGACGTCGGCACGGATGGCCTTGAACCCGCATTGGGCGTCGGAGAATCGGGCAGCGAGCGTGCCGCGCAGGATGAGGTTGTAGCAGCGGGAGATCACCTCCCGCTTCGCGCCGCGGACGACCCGCGAGTCACGTGCCAGCCGGGTTCCGATCGCGAGATCGGAGTGCCCGGAGATCAGCGGGGCGACCAGCGGCAGCAGCGCCGCGAGGTCCGTGGACAGGTCGACGTCCATGTAGGCCAGCACCGGGGCGTCAGATGCCGACCAGACCGCGTGCAGGGCGCGTCCGCGGCCCTTTTGGTCGAGGTGGACGACGGTGACCTCGGCGATGGCGGCCTGGAGCGTTTCCGCCACGGCGAGGGTCGCATCCGTGCTGGCGTTGTCGGCGATCGTGATCCGAAAGGGGTATGGGAAGGTCCTGGTCAGGTGTGCGTAGAGGCGGCGTACGCACGGCTCCAGGTCGGCCTGCTCGTTGTAGACGGGGATGACCACGTCCAGCACTGCCACGGGGTGGGTTGCCAGGATGGGCCGGCGGGCGGCCGGGACGGGCTTGCGGGTGGCCCGTGGGGCGGTCTGCGGGGCGGTCCGACCATTTGCGTCCTGCGGGGTGACGGTCGCTGTGGGCATGGACCTACAGTCGGTCCGGGACCTGTCGCCCCCTTGTGCCGTAGCTGTGCCTTTCCTGTGAACCCGCCTCGGCTCCGGTCGCGAATGTCAGGCGCGAATGTCAGCCGCGGCATGGCCTGGCCGATCGGGCACCGGGACTCCGGCCGGCACCGGGACCCCGGCCGGCACTGCGGGCACAGGGAACACGGCCGGCACGTGCGTCGGCAGCCGGACGATGAACGCCGTCTGACCAGGGCGGCTCGTGACATCCACGGTGCCGTGGTGAGCGGTGACGACGGCGCTGACGATGGCCAGACCCAGCCCGGTGCTGCCGGCCGCGCGGGAACGGGAACCGTCGCCGCGGGCGAACCGCTCGAACACGGACGGGAGAAGATCAGGCGGGATGCCGGGTCCGTCGTCGAGTACGGCGAGCACGGCAAGGCCCGGGGATCGGGCGTGCAGGCTTGCGGTGACCGTCGTGCCGGGCGGGGTGTGGGTGCGGGCGTTGGCGAGCAGGTTGGCCAGCACCTGGTGCAGGCGGGCCGTGTCGCCGGTGACGATCAACGGCTCGTCGGGCAGATCGAGCTGCCAACGGTGGTGGGGCCCAGCGGCGTGGGCGTCGCTCACCGTGTCCACGACGAGTCGGGACAGATCGACCGCTTCGGCGTCGAGGGGACGCCCGGCGTCCAGCCGCGCGAGGAGCAGCAGGTCCTCGACCAGGCTGGTCATCCGGGTCGCTTCGGACTCCACCCGGCTCAGCGCGTGGGCGATGTCGGGGGGCACCCGGTCGCGGCTGCGGCGGGTCAGTTCGGCGTATCCGCGGATGGCGGCCAGCGGGGTCCGCAGTTCGTGGCTGGCGTCCGCGACGAACTGACGGACTTTCATCTCGCTGGCCTGGCGTGCCGCGAGTGCGGCGCCGACGTGGCCGAGCATGCTGTTGAGCGCCGCGCCGACCTGGCCGACCTCGGTACGTGGGTCGGTGTCCGCCTCCGGGACACGCTCAGCCAGGGCGACCTCGCCGCGGTCCAACGGCAGTTGGGTGACCCGCTTGGCGGTGGTGGCCACGCGTCGCAGCGGCCGAAGCGTGAGGCGGACGATGGCCGTGCCGGCGAACGCGGCGGCGAGCAGTCCGATCCCGGCGACGACGGCTCCGACGACCGCCAGCTGGGAGAGGGTCGCCTGGATGGGGCGTAGCGGCAGGCCGGTCACGAGCACGGCGCCGTCGGGCATCCGGCGGGCGATCAGCCGGAACTCTCCGTTGCTGCCGATCGTCTGCGTGTGCGGATGTTCGTCGGCCGGGACGGTGGTCAGGGCCGCTGCGGCTTCGGCGTCCAAGGGCTGCGGCGAACCAGTCTCGCTGATGATCACAGCTCGTTCGACCCTGCCGGCGGACAGCCGGGCCCCGAGCGTGCCCGCGGACTGGCCCGGTGGGAGGAAGGGGTCCGTACGGCCGCCCATTGGTCCGTTCGATGCCCCGTTCGATGCCCCGTTCGATGACCCGAGCGGCCCGGCGCGGTCCTGCGCAGGCTGGCCGAGGGCATCCTGGGAGCGGGTGACGGCGGCGATCAGCTGGGCGTCGAGGCGTCCCACCAGGAAGTGCTGCAGAGCCACCTCGGTGACGACGCCCACCACCAGGCATACCGCCGCGAGCAGACCGACCAGGCCCACAACCAGGCGGGTCCGCAGCGACCACCCGAGACGTCGGCTGGTCGTTCCCATGGTGCGGCTACTCATGGTTACTGTTCGCCGGGCTTGAGGACGTAACCCGCACCGCGCACAGTGTGGATCATCGGGGTCCGACCGGCGTCGATCTTCTTACGGAGGTAGGAGATGTAGAGCTCGACGACGTTGGCCTGGCCGCCGAAGTCGTAGTTCCAGACCCGGTCGAGAATCTGGCTCTTGCTCAGGACCCGGCGTGGGTTACGCATCAGGAAGCGCAGGAGCTCGAACTCGGTGGCCGTGAGCTCGATCAGGTCATCGCCGCGCCGGACCTCGTGGCTGTCCTCGTCCAGGGTCAGGTCGCCGACCACCAGCTCGGAGGATGTGCGGGCGGAGCTGGCCCCGGCCCGGCGCATCAGACCCCGCAACCGCGCGACGACCTCCTCCAGGCTGAACGGCTTGGTCACGTAGTCGTCGCCACCGGCGGTGATCCCGGCGATGCGGTCCTCCACAGCGTCCCGAGCCGTCAGGAACAGCACCGGAACGTCGGTGGCCTCCGTCCGCAGTCGCCGTAGCACCTCCAGGCCGTCGATATCGGGCAGCATCACGTCCAACACCACCGCGTCCGGGCGGAACTCCCGGGCCGTGCGTACCGCGCCGAGCCCGTCCCCGGCGATGCGGACTTCCCAGCCCTCGTACCGCAGCGCCATTGACAACAGCTCGGAGAGCGCGGGTTCATCGTCCACGACGAGCACCCGCAGGGCGGTGCCGTCCGCCCGGCACAGCGCGGGGAGGGTCTGGCGCGCGCTCTGGGGCACTGCCTGGGACGTCGTCTGGTACGCCGCATGGGGCGCGTCGCCGGCCGATCCGGCGGGGGATCCCGACCCGTTGGGGAGTAACACCATGGCAGTCATGCAAACACAGTGACGGCGCGACCTGTGCCACAGCCGTGTACTTCCTGTGAATTTCCTGTGCCTACCTCTGGTTGCCTTCCGCGCTCCGGTGGCAGACCCGCGGAACTCCGGTGGCAGGCCCGCGGACGGCGCACAGTCAGCCGTCTGGACCCGGACCACAGCACACCAGATCGGGGCACAGTAGTCTTCTCAACACCAGAATGCCGATAGTGCGCAAAGCCGGGGGTAAGGCGTGCCGGACTCAGCCATCGTGGACGTCCCGATCGGGCTTATCCTCGTGTTCGCCATCGGTAGCGTGGCGGTCTCCCGCATCAACGAGGCCGTGTTCGGGTTGATGTGCTACCGCGGCCGTCAGCTTGAGGCCGAGCTGCGTCGCCTCTTCGGTGATCGGCCCGTTGACGCCACGAGCGCCACCCCCGACACCAGCCGGACGGCCAGGCTCCTCGACGGCCCGCTGCGGGGCCTGCGTTCGGGCGGGCACGCGGGAGTCGTACCCGACCTGGGGGCCGCGCCGGTGGCGACCAGCGCCTGGCGGCGGGCCCGCCGGATGCGCCTGCCGTCCTACATCCCGTCGGCGGCCTTTGCGCGCGGCGTGCTCGACATGGTCGAACCGCCCGCGCGGGTCCTGCTCGCTCGGATGGACCACACCACGATCCCCGAGACCGCCCGCCCGGCATTGCGCGACGCGCATCAGTCGCTCACCGACACCACGGCTGCGGCGCTGTCCGACGCTCTGGTCGCATCCCCGGCCACGACCGAGGAGAACCGCAGGATCGCCGCGTCCATCGTCGGGCTCGCCGCCGCGGAACCGGTCGGGTCGCTTCTGGACGAGGTGGCCAAGCTGCCCGCGGACTCCCCGCTCCGGCTGGCGCTCACCGGCATCGTCACCCGGGCGGGCCACGACCGTGATCGGATCATCGCTGAACTCGCCGAATGGTACGACGACACCATGGACAGGCTCTCCGGCTGGTACAAGAGGCGCGTCCAGCGGTTCCTGCTCGTCTACGCGTTGCTGCTCACTCTGGCGCTGAACCTGGACGCGATAGCGCTCACCAATGCACTGTGGGTGAATCGATCATTGCGGACGGCCGCTGTCGAGGCCGCGTCCGCCCAGCTGGTCTCGACCACCGCGGCCACCACACCTGCCGCCGGCGCCGAGGACGCCGCGAACCAGGCCGTGAACGCCGTGCGGGATGCGGCGGCGCTGCGTCTCCCACTGGGCTGGAGCGGGCTCGACTCCGACCGTTCCGATCCCCGGCGGATCCCGGCTGACGCGGGCGGTTGGGCGCTGAAGATCTTTGGATGGCTGCTCACCGCGCTCGCGCTCTCGCTCGGCGCACCGTTCTGGTTCGATCTCCTCGGCCGGCTGGTCAACATGCGCAGCACCGGCCCGAAGCCCACCCCCGCCGCAGCCAGCTGACCGGCGCCGTCGGGATCATCCGTCCCTATCGGGATGTCCCTATCGGGATGTCCCGGTGTCCGGGGTGGGTCGGCATTGGCCGGCCCGCAGGACAAGCTCGAGCTCGAAACGGACGTCGGGGTCGTCGAGGCTCTCGCCGAACAACGTGCGTAGCTGGTTCAACCGGTAGCGGATCGTCTGCGGGTGCACCTGGAGTTCGGCCGCGATCCGGGCGCGTTGCCCCCGCAGCCGCAGCCACAGCAGCAGGGTTTCCGCCAGGCGCGCGCGGACTCTGACGGGAAGTCCGTCCAGTGGGGCCAGCCGCCGGCTGGCGAGGTCGGCCAGCAGCACCGGGTCCCGGGCGAGCAGGAGCTGGGCCAGATGGTCGTCGGTGAACAGCGGCCCGTCGGGGCACCCGGGTACCCCGGGCAGCTCTCCGCGGTCACGGGCGTTGCGGGCGAAGGCCGCCCTGGCCGCGCTCGCGGACGCCTCCGGCCACGGGACGGCTGGACCGACGACGGCTCCCAGACCTACCAGCGCCCGTTCCAGCCACTTGCGGCGGCCGGGGCCGGTCGGGTCACCGACGAATATCCAGATGTCATCGCCCTTGATGGCGCGGGGGGTGTCCGGTGGCAGGGCCAGGCATCCGATGCGGTCGTCCACACGCTCGTCCCCGTCCCGGTCCCGGTCGTGGTTCGTGCCGGTGCCGGTGCCGGCGGACCCGGGCACGATGATCGCGGCGAGGCTGTCGGGTAGCCGGTAGGAAGCGGCCCGGGCGGTCTGTTCGATCGTCGTCGGGTTGCCGCCCGCCAGCATCAGCTCGCCGAGCCGGTCCCAGAGGCGACCGCGTTCGCTGGCCGCCTGGGACTGCGCGAGCGCGTAGCCCTCGGCGGTGGCGCCGGAGATTCCGTCGATGTACGCGAACATCGTCTCGGCCAGGGACACGAGCCCGTCTGCGTCCAGGCCGCCGCGCCGCGCCGCGTCGGCGAGCCGGCGCCAGGCGACCCGCGCGCCCACCCGGTAGGCGCCGAGCAGCGTGTCCAGAGAGCGTCCGGCGCGGAACTCGCCGCGCCCGAGGCGGACGTAGACCTCGCGGCTGGTGGCCAGGTTCGGCGGGCCGGGCGAGTTCGTGTTGACCACGGTGAGGAAGCGAAGCAGGGCCTCCTCGACACCCTGGCGGACACCGCGGCCGAACGAGCCCTCCAGCGGCCGCGCGTATGCCGGTACCTCACGTGCTATCGCCGCGATCAGATCGTCGCCGAGGGACATGAGTTCGAGCCGCAGGACATCGGCAAGATCAGAAGGAAACTGTCCTCCCGGAACAGTTTGCATCGGTCGTACTCTACTCCGGGCAGTCGCGGTGTCGGTACATTTCTGGGCCGTCGTGCTGGGGCGTCGCGGATCGGATTGCGTCCAGATGCTCTTCGTGAATAATCAGGCGTCGTGGACGCGCCGACCGGTTTGTTCAGTGCCGTGGTCACCGGCATCGTCATCGGCACCCTCGCGCGCATGGTCGTGCCGGGCCGGCAGGCGATCGGCTGCCTGATGACCATCCTGGTCGGGCTTGTCGGTGCCGCGATCGGCTTGATCGTTGCCAGCGGGATCGATGCCGGGTGGGTCCTCACCCTCGTTCTACAGGTCGCCGTGGCCGCGGTTCTGGTCATAGTGGTGGCGGGAAATCGCAATCTGCGGTGATCGATCCGGGCTGATCGATGGACCGGGGAGGCGGGAGGTCCGCAGCGGTATTCCTCGTGAGCAACAGATCCCGTTGGTTGTGGCCTTGTGGCGCGGATCATCGAAGACCAGGACCATGAACGGCTCGGGCGCAGTAGCGTTGCCAACCGTGCCCCCTCGTACCGAGATGAACACGCCCGCCATTTCGTTGCCGGCGCCCTCCTACCGGGTCGAGAAAACCTCGCTCGCCAATGGTCTGCGTGTCGTGCTGGCGCCGGATCACACGGCGCCGGTCGTCGCTGTGGCCGTCCACTACGACGTGGGTTTCCGGTCTGAACCCGAAGGTCGTACCGGTTTCGCGCACCTGTTCGAACATCTGATGTTCCAGGGCAGCGAGAACGTCGGAAAGGCTGAGCATCCCAAATACGTGCAGGCCGCCGGGGGCATGTTCAACGGGTCCACGCACCCGGACCACACCGACTACTATGAGCTGCTGCCGTCCGGGGCCTTGGAACGCGCCCTGTTTCTGGAAGCCGACCGGATGCGCGCTCCCCGGATCACCCGAGAGAACCTGGACAACCAGATCGCGGTCGTCCAGGAAGAGATCCGGGTGAACGTCATGAACCGCCCCTACGGCGGCTTTCCATGGATCACGCTCCCGCCGGTCGCGTTCGACACGTTCCCGAACGCCCACAACGGCTACGGCGACTTCCATGAGCTTGCGGCGGCGAGCCTGGACGACGCCGAGGACTTCTTCGACAAGTACTATGCGCCTGGCAACGCCGTGCTCACCGTGGTCGGTGATTTCGACGTCGACGACGCGCTGGCGATGATCGGTCGCTACTTCGGCGAGATCCCGGCCCGTGCAGTGCCGCTCCGTCCGAGCTTCGCCGAGCCGGTGCGTGCCGACGAGCGGCGATCGGTCCTGACCGACCCGCTGGCACCGCGGCCCGCGCTCGCCGTCGGTTACCGGGTGCCCGACCCCGCGCTGGACCTGCCGACGTTCCTGGCCTACGACGTGCTGACCCATGTCCTGTCCGCCGGTGACGCGAGCCGCCTGGAGCGGCGGCTCGTGCAGAAGGACCGGTCGGTGATCGGTGTCAGCACCTACCTGGGTACCTTCGGGGACCCGTTCGACCAGCGGGATCCGCTGTTGCTCACCTTTGAGGCCCGCCATCCGGCTGAGTCGACGCCCGAGACGATCCTCGCCGCGGTGGATGAAGAGCTCGACCGCCTCACCACTGACGGTCTGGACCGCGGGGAACTCGCCCGCGTGCAGTCCCGGATCGTCTCGGGCCTGTTGCGGGAGGCCGACGACGCGCTCGGACGCGCGCTGGGCATGGCCACCTTCGAACTGCACCGCGGTCGTCCCGAACTGATCAATGAACTTCCCGGCCTGGTCGGTGCGGTCACCTCGGACGAGGTCCGGGCGGCCGCGGCGGCGCTGCGCGCCCAGGGCCGGGCGGTGCTGGAACTGCGCGCCGGCGCGGCGTCATGAACAGCCTGGATCTCCAGCGCGGCACCGGGCCCACCCTCGAACCAGCTAGGAGGCTGCGGTGACCGCCGCAACTGTCGTGACAACATCCGTAACCGTCCCGGCCGCCGGCGCGTCGCCCATCCCGCCGGTGGCGCCGACCGTTGCGGCCGATCTTCCCGCCGTGGCCGAGCGCATGCTGCCGGGCGGGCTGCGGGTACTGGTGGTGCGGCGGGCCAGCGTGCCATTGGTCGAGGTGCGGCTGCGCATCCCCTTCACCGGCCGCGGTACCGCGCATCAGGCCCGCGCCGAGTTGCTCGCCGAGACCCTGTTCACCGGCACCGGGCTGCGGGACCGGGTCGAGCTGGCCACAGCCGTCCAGGCGCTCGGCGGAGCGCTTTCCACCGGTGTGGACGCCGACCGGCTCGCGGTCGTGGGCTCCGCGCTCGCGACCAATCTCGTGCCTCTGCTTGATCTGATCGCCGAGGTTCTCACCGGGGCTGCCTACCCGTCGAGCGAGTTCGCCGGCGAGCGGGACCGGGTCGTCGAGGAAGTCACGATCGCACGCAGCCAGCCCGCGGTGATCGCCAGGGAGGGGCTGCTGCACCGGCTGTACGGCAGCCACCCCTACGGCAGTGACACACCCGCGTCGGAGGTCGTCGCCGCGGTGACCGAGGCCGAGGTGCGCACCCTGCATGCCGAGCGCATCTCACCGGCGGGTGCCATCCTGACCCTCGTCGGAGATGTCGAACCGCGGGCCGCGCTCGACCAGGTCGAGGCGGCGTTCGGCGGGTGGACCGGCACCCAGGCTGATCCCACGCCAGCGCTGCCGGCGCTGGTCCGCGGCCCTGTTGTGATCATTGATCGGCCCGGGGCCGTCCAGACGAACATCCGTATCGGCGGGCCAGCCGTTGACCGCCACGACCCCGCCTATGCCGCGCAGCGGCTCGCGAGCACCGTCTTCGGCGGCTACTTCAGCTCACGCCTGGTGTCGAACATCCGTGAGGACAAGGGCTACACCTACTCGCCACGTAGTTCGGTCGACTATCCGGTCGCGGGTTCCCGCTTCACGGTGAGCGCGGACGTGGCAACGGATGTGACCGGGCCGGCACTGCTTGAGATCTTCTATGAGCTGGGCCGGATGGCTGTGCTACCCGTGGCCGCCGATGAGCTCGATGCGGCGCGCCAGTATGCCGTCGGCACGCTGGCGCTGTCCACGGCGACCGCCGTGGGGCTCGCCTCGACGTTGTCGGCCCTGGCCGGAGCCGGCATCGGCGTCGAATACCTGCGTGACCATCCGGTGGCGCTCGCGGCGGTGACGCCTGCGGACGTGCTGGCGCTCTCGGCCCGGGTGCTGGCGCCATCGAGGCTGGTGACCGTACTGGTCGGGGACGCGGAGAAGATCTCTGCCGCGGTCGGGGGCATCACCGAGGTCGCGGCCGGGTGACTCTGGCCGCTGACCGTTTTGTGGCTGGTTGACCGCCTGCCGGTCACCGCCCGCCACTGACCGGGTTCACCCGGTCAGTGGCGGGACTGGTTGGCTCGCGGCGGCGCCGGTCGAGGGCTGGCGCCGCCCCTGCCGGCCAGCTCTCCGGGCAGGACCGCCCGCGGGTCGGAAACCGACTCGATCACCTGGCGTGCCAGGTCATGCACGCGTCGTCCCATGCCGCGGGCGGTTCGCCGGAGCCGCTCGAACGCCTCCCGCGGCCGGATGTGGTGTCGTTCCGCGAGCACGCCGATCGCCTGCTCGACGATGACCCGCGAGGCCAGCGCGTGCTCGAGCTGGACGACCGACAGCCGTAGCTGTTCGATCTCGGTCAGATCATGATCGGGCCGTCGGGGCCGGCCGGGCGGGGCGAGGTCCTCGGCGAGTAGATCGGCGAGCACCATCGCGGACAGCAGGTCGCCGACCGGCCGCACGTCGCCGCCCGGACCTTCCACGATCCATCCGGCCGACGACCTGCGCAGGCGCATCTGCTGGTGGCCGGCAGGTGCTGAAGGTGCCGCCGTCGGGGCTGCGGGTGCCCGGTGACCTGGTGCGCCCGGCGCGGGCCGGCTCGGCCGCGGCGGAGCGGCCGGTTCCGACGGTGACGGTGACGGTGAGCCGTGCGCTGTTCGCGGGTAGGCCTCGGTCGCTTCGGCGTGCGCAGTACCGCGTTCGGTATCGCCTTCGATACCGCGTTCGGCGTCGTCCATGAGGGTTCCGACGGCGTCGGCAATGCCGCGCAGCAGAGTGATCGCGGATGGGGCGAGCGTGATCTGCGACCGGTCGAGTCCGACCAGTAGACCGTGTAACCGGCCGTCGTCGCCCAGTACCGCGACGGCGACGTAACTGCGCACACCAAGCCGCGCCGGCTCGTCCGTGCCGGCAACCGCCGGATCATCGCTCACCTCGGTGAGGGCCGCGGGCGCGCCGTCGAGTACCCGCGCGCCCACGGACTCACCCCGGGGCAGGGTCAGGCCGGCGTCGAGGCCGGGGAGCGCACCCGTCGTCCGTTGGTAGGTCGCGGTCGAGGCCGACAGGACCACGAACGCCGTCGCTTCCATCCGGTGGACGGCACCCGCGGCCTGCAGCGCGACATCGACCGCGCTCCACATACGTGCTGAAGGTACTGACGACACAGCCCGAACTCTGCCACAAACTTCACGGGCAGTGACGGATACCGTCCTCCGATCTGGCGCCGCGGGTGCCGGGCAAGCGTGGAAGGCCGGGCTGTTGTTGCTCTGTGTATCTCTTATGCGGCAGGAGCGACCTTATCGGTAACCTGGCGCAAGCTTGGGTTCGTCAACACGGTGCCGTCGGCGAAGACTACGGTCGGCACGGTTGCGTTGCCGTTGTTCGCTCTGCGGACGATCTGTTCGGCTTCAGGGTTCCCTTCGATGTCCACCGTGACGTGGGCCAGACCTGCCGCGTCGAGCTGCCGCTTGAGGCGGACGCAGTAGCCGCACCACGGTGTCGTATAGATCGTCAGCACGAACAGTCCTTTCGGTGGCGATGGCGGAACAAATCTTCATAACCACGACGCGGCCATGTCGCTTCCCGTCGGTGGGGGCGGCTACCGTCCCTTCTATGGTCGGTTCGAGGGTCCCTTCGAGTGTCGACGACGTGAGCGTCGACGACTCGATGATCGACGATCACGCTCGGCCGGTGGGGGGTGACGCGCGCGCGTTGGTCGAGGCACTTGATCCTGAGCAGCGGTTCGCGGTACTCGCCCCGATCGGCCCGGTTTGCGTTCTGGCTGGCGCGGGTACGGGTAAGACCCGGACGATCACTCATCGGATTGCCTTTCTGGTCGGTACGGGGGCAATCCCGGCTGGCCAGATCCTCGCTGTGACCTTTACCACGCGTGCTGCGGGTGAGCTGCGTGGCCGGCTGCGGGTACTCGGCGCTGCCGGGGTGCAGGCCCGAACCTTCCACGCGGCCGCGTTGCGGCAGCTCGGCTACTTCTGGCCGAAGGTCGCGGGGGTGGCGCTGCCCCGGCTCGTGGAAAGCAAGATCGCCCTGGTCGCGCGGGCCGCCAGCCGGTTGCGTCTCGCACCGAGCCGGACGGAGCTTCGGGATCTCACCGGCGAGGTCGAGTGGGCTAAGGCCACGCTGCTCACCCCGGCGGACTACCCGGCCGCCGCGGCTGCCGCGGCGCGCGAGACGACGCATCCCGCGGATGTGATCGCCGGTCTGTACAGCGCGTACGAGGAGGTGAAGCGGGACGCGGGCGTGCTCGACTTCGACGATCTGCTCCTGCTGACCGCTGCGGTCATCGAGGAGCATCGCTGGGTGGCCGACGAGCTACGGTCCCGGTACCGGCACTTCGTCGTGGATGAGTACCAGGACGTCAACCCGCTGCAGCAGCGGCTGCTCGATGCCTGGCTCGGCGAGCGGGACAGCCTCTGTGTGGTCGGGGACGCGAATCAGACGATCTACTCGTTCACCGGAGCGTCCCCGCGCCACCTGCTGGAGTTTCCGCGCCGATTCCCGGACGCGCACGTGGTCCGCCTCGTGCGTGACTACCGTTCCACCCCGCAGGTGGTCGCGTTGGCCAACGCACTGATCGCGCGGGCCGGTGCGGCCGGTGGTGGTGCGGCTGGTGGTGGTGCGGCCGCGAGGTCGGCCCGGCCCGAGCCGCTGAAACTCCTCGCCCAGCGTCCGGACGGCCCGGCACCGGTCTTCACCGAACATGACAGCGAACCCGAGGAGGCCGCCGCGGTGGCCGATCGCATCCGCGCGCTGCTGGCCATGGGCGTACCGGCCAGCGAGATGGCCGTGCTGTACCGGGTCAATGCCCAGTCCGAGGCCTACGAGACCGCGATCGCCGCCGCCGGCATCCCCTATCTGGTCCGTGGCGGTGAGCGCTTCTTCGACCGACCTGAAGTCCTTGAGGCCGTGCGATTGTTGCGGGCGGCGCTGCGCTCGGCGCAGGACGACCGACCTGACGGCCTGGCCGCCCAGGTCGGTGACCTCTTCGCCGCGCTGGGATGGCGGTCGGACGATCCGCCGCACGGCGCGGGTGCCGAGCGGGAGCGATGGGAGAATCTGGCCGCGCTGGCCCGCCTTGCCGACGACATGGTCGGCGATGATCCCGAGGCCACCCTCGACCGGTTCGTGGCGGACCTTGCCGACCGGGCCGCGCACCAGCACATCCCCACGGTCGAGGGGGTGACGCTCGCATCCCTGCACGCGGCAAAGGGTCTTGAGTGGGACGCGGTCTTCCTCGTCGGCCTCGTCGAGGGGACGTTGCCGATCATCCATGCGCAGACCCCTGCGCAGATCGAGGAGGAGCGTCGCCTGCTCTACGTCGGGGTCACCCGGGCCCGCGAGTATCTGACGCTGTCGTGGGCGCTGGCCCGCAACGAAGGCGGTCGCAGGTCTCGGCGACCGTCACATTTCCTTGACGGGCTCATGCCGCGCTCGCCGGCGTCGGCGGGTGGGCCGACGCGGTCGGGCACGGGTGCCGCCGCTTCGGGAGAGTCCGGCGCCGGTGGGCAGCGGTCGCGCAGCCGCTCGGCGGTGCGCTGCCGGGTGTGCGGACGCCCGTTGGCGGGTCCGGCGGCCAGGACGGGCAGATGCGAGACCTGCCCCGCCGATGTCGACCAGGCGCTGTTCGACCGGCTGCGCGCCTGGCGGTCGGCCCGGGCCAAGGAGCAGGGGGCGCCGGCATTCGTGGTGCTCACCGATGCGACCCTGATGGCGATCGCAGAGCGCCGGCCCACCGGCGTCGCGGAGTTGGTCAGCATTCCCGGCATCGGCCAAGCCAAACTCGACCGTTACGGCGAGGACGTGCTGGCTCTCGTCGAGGGGCGGGCGCTCCCCCTCCCCGAGCCCGTCCCGGCGCCGGCGACTGCGCCGTCCTCGTCGCCCTCTTCGCCCTCTTCGCCCTCTTCGCAGTCCGGCTGAGCAGCCGGATAGTTGCACTGGGTGCCTGCGTGATAACCTAGAAAATAGGTTGCCGAGGCTGAGGACGCCTTCTACCGTGCTCAGTGGGCACCGGAAATACCTGCCCGTCGCAGACATGAACGTGTCGACACGAACGTATGGAGGTGGTCCCTGTGGGTGGTACTGGGATTGCCGACGCGTTCGTCTGCCCACCCGATCGGTTTGGGCTACCTGACACCACGCGCCGAGCATCGGCTGCGCAAACCCGTATCCAGGCATGGGCGATGCACACGCTCTATGTCCAGGGTCCGCCCCGAGGTCTGCTGCTGGCTTGACGAGCCACAGAGCGCCGACCTTGAGGCCGCGGATCCCGGACGGGACCGCGGCCTTTGTCGTCTCTGCGCCCGTTCGGTCCAGGTTTGACGATCTTCTCTTTGCTGATCTTCACCTGACCGATCTGCACTTGAAGGATCTTTTCCCGACCGGACCTGACCGAATATTCCGTGACCGATTCCTGACTGAAGGTCGGAGGTGACCCCGGTGTTCGACCCCTTGACCATCGCCCGGATCGAGCGGGACCGGCTGGCGCTGCCCTGCTGGGACGTTGACCCGGACCTGTTCTTCGCCGAGTCCCCCGAGGACGTCGAAGCGGCGAAGGCGGTCTGCCGTGACTGCCCCCTGCGCCACGCCTGCCTGGTGGCCGCCCTTGACCGCTGCGAGCCCTGGGGTGTCTGGGGTGGTGAGCTCGTCGTCACGGGCGCGGTCGTCCCCCGCAAGCGGCCCCGGGGTCGACCCCGCAAGACCATCGCAGCCTGACGTGAGCCACACACCCCGCCGGCTGATGGGGTGCCGGTAGGGTCCGATCGTGCCCAGCAGCCAGCGCACGTTTCCGGTCCAGGTCGGTGCCCGTGACGCAGCCCTGATCGCGGACAACCAGGTTCACAGCGGGCCTGAGGGTGAGATCCTGTCGGCCGCGGTCGCCGTCCTGACGAGTCCGGATCTGGCCGCCGTCGTGGACCTCGTGGCGTGGGTCCGCGATGGTTGGCTCAATGTCGCCAACGTTGACGGCGCCTCCAGGGTGGCACTCGCCGACCCGGCCGGCCCCTGGCAGATCTTGCACGGACATGATCCGGTGGCCGTGCAGGATCCGCTGCACGGCGTTCCGCTGGATGTGGCCTTGGATGATCCGTCACCGCCGAACGACCGCAACTCCTACCCGCTCGCCGGGGTACGGCTCGCCTCGGTCTTCGCCGATCCGCACCGGTCGCCGGACATCGTGGTCGTCCACAGCGCGGCGCATCACTGGCCGGAGCGCGGCGGGCACCTGGGTGAGCACGGGTCGCTGGACGCGGGTCAGTCCCGGGCACCGCTGGTGCTGTCCGGGGCCGGGATCGGTGAGCGCGGCATGCTCGACCGCTCGGCCCGCATCGTCGACGTCGCGCCGACCCTGGCGCTGCTGGCCGGGACCTCCATGGCGGGCCCGCAGGGAGGCCCCGATGTCGCCGCTGCCGCTGCCGCTGCCGTTGACCTTGACCTTGATGTTGACGGCCGGCCGCTCGCGGACCTGTGTGCGCCGGGTGCCCGCCACGTCGTCGGCCTGCTCTGGGACGGCGCGAACTGTAACGACCTGCTGAACATGGCTGCCACCGGCGAGCTGCCGGCGGTTGCCCGGCTGCTGGCGCGGGGCTGCGCCCTGACCGGCGGTGCCATCGCGGAGTTCCCGAGCGTCACCCTGACCAACCACACCTCGGCGCTGACCGGGGTCGGCCCAGGGCGGCACGGCATCCTGAACAATGTCTACTTCGACCGGGAGACCGGGCGTCGGGTCATCGCCAACGACTCGTCCACCTGGCATGTGGCATGCGATCAGCTCCGGGACGGCGTTCGGACGGTTTTCGAGGTGATCGCGGCGGCGCGGCCCGGCGTGTCGACGGCGTGCGTCAACGAGCCGGTCGACCGGGGCGCGACATATTCGACCTTTGCGCTGGTCCGTTCGATGAGCGGCGGAGACGGCGCCAGCGGCCTGGGTGAGCATCTGCCCTCGGCGCAGGACGACCCGCACGCGACCGCGCAATGGGTTGCGGCCGATCCGGACTACGCCTGGTCGACCCAGGTGGACGCGCTCGGCCTCACACAGGTCGCCCAGTTGTGGGGTGGGGACGCGCAGCCGCCCGCGTTCATGTGGTGGAACACGACGGTGACCGACAGCGCGCACCACGGCGGCGGGCCGTACTCACCGCAGGCCCGCGCATCGATGGTCGACGCGGACCGGCGCCTGGGAGTTTTCCTCGACCTGCTCGACGAGCGCGGACTCACCGACGACACCGCCATCCTGCTGACCGCCGACCACGGCAGCGAAGGCGCGGACCCGGCGTGCACCGGCGACTGGGACAATGCTCTTCGGGCCGCCGGAATCCCCTTTCGCGACGAGGCCTACGGCTTCATCTACCTCGACGCCGACGCCGACGCCGACGCCGACGCCGACGCCGACGCCGACGCCGAAACGTCCGCGTAAGGCTCTGACCTGCGAAAATACGTCACGAAACCGGTTATGACGGTTGATGTAGGACGGGGCCGTCGCCGGGCAGTGGCCGGCTGAGGTCTGCAGTGAGGGCGGGATCCGCGTAGATCGCGGCGGTCTGCTTCCACTCATGCGCGAGCTGGGTGAAGGGTGCAAGGACGCCGGCTTCGGCGCTTGCCTGAAGCCGCCGCAGGAGCGTGCTTACGCATTCCGCCTGCTCGTCGACGGGAAGCAGTTCGATCCAGGGGAGGACCTCGGTGATCACGGCCTCGAGGACCGGACGGGCCGCATCGTCGTGGAGGGTCTGTCTGAGGATGCGGGCGGTCAGCGCAAGCGCCTCCTCTGACGCTGCCATGGGCGCAAAGATATTTGAAGTAGCTCTGAACGTGTCACGAGCTCGTGCCGCCGTGGTGATCCGCCCGACTGGCTGGTCCGGGTGGGGCCGGCGCCGCGGCGCGGTGCGAAGCTGGGTGGGTGACGCTGTCGAAGAAGGCTGCCTGGTTCCTGGTCGCGGTGGGTGTCTGGTCCTGGGTGATCTGGCCGACGTTTCTGAAGAACATCTGGGCCGACGACCGGTCCTGGAGCGACGGTCCGACCGGGTTCTTCCTGGTGCATCTGGTGCTCACCGCCGTCTCGCTTGCGATCGGCACCGGCGTCGGATGGCTCGGAAGCCGGGGGGTGCGTGCCGGCCGGCGTGGCCACACCGATCACGCAACTCCACCCGACCGTGACCTGATCGACTTCAGTCACTGAGGTCCAACCCGTACTGTACCGATCATGCCGGTATCTATGACAAAGATTGAATCGCACGCGCCGGGACTGATGAGCCTTGTGAAGACGGTGCAGTTCGGGCTGTCGAAACGTGGCCTGGAGGGTGAGCGGGCGAAGGTCGCTCTGTGTCTGGATCACAGCGGATCGATGCGGGCGCTGTACACCAAGGGGGTTGTCCGACGAGCTGGTTGCTGCGTCGCAGCGGAACATTTTCTACAAGTTCCTCGGGGTCGGTGAAGGCCCGTTTGATTTTTTGCGCCGCTTGGACGACCTGCGTGGCCGTCCAGTCGACAATGCGCACTTCATCGAACCGGAAGGCGTCGACGCAATCGGCGATCAGCAATTCTTCGATTTGCTGCTGGAAGAGTACCCGCAGTGGCTCATCGACGCACGCAACGCGGGTCTGATCGCCTGACCAGACCCGCGTTCAGGGGCGCCAGGCGGTGAGCAGGTCGTCCGGGCCGAGGGCGAGGATGCCGGCCGTCGCCGTGCTGGTACGGGTCACCGCGAGCAGGGGGGTCGAGTCGTCGGCGCCGGGAAGCTGCGACCGGTGGTGGGCGAGCCGGGCGAGGTCGTGCACGTCAAAGGCATGGTTGTTCTGCCATTTGATCGATCCGACCACGGTGATCTTCTTGGCGATCGGTTCCCGGTCCGCGCCGACGATGTCGATTTCCGGGTTGTTGGTACGGGTCCAGTAGCCGCCGATGACGTTCGTCTCGTCCGGTAGTACCCCTGCGGGAAGCCGGTGCAGCGCATCTCTGATCACAGGTTCGATCGCCCGCCCTCGCCAGGTAGCCCAGGAGGATTCGATCCTGGCGAGAACCAGGTCGCCGCGGCCCCGTTCGATTTCGTGGAGGTACGGGCCGAGGAATGTCAGCCAGAATCGAAGATAGGGGTCGGCGATCAGATACCGGGTTTCGCGGGAGGGCCGGGTTGACAGCGGAACCATGGCGGTGACCAGACGTTTCGCAGTCAACAGCTGCAATGCGCGGCTCAGGGAGCCCTGGGCGATTCCGCCGGCGGCCCGTCCGATAAGCGAGAAGGCCCGCTCCCCGGACCCGATGGCACCGAGAACCCCGCGGGCCTGCGCCTCGACGGGAAACTCGGCTGCCAGCGCACGTTCGGCGCTGACCAGCAGCGCGGAGGTGGGATCGTCGACCGCTTCGCGCAGATAGTCGTGAACTGAGGCGCTGCCCGGCCATTCGTCCAGGATCAGCGGCAGCCCACCGGTCACCAGGTAGGCGTCGAAGGCATCGGCAGAACTCAGATCCACCATCGTGGACACGTCGGCCGGGTTCAGCGGCGGGATCACCATCTCGCCGGCGCGTTGGTGAAACGGCCGGCCGTAGGAATTGAGCGCCTCCATCATCGCCAGGTCCGAACCGATGCACAGCAGGAGGACCGGTCGCCGGGACAGCTCGCGATCGAACAGCTTCTGCAGTGTTCCCTCGAAACCGGGGTCGTTGGCGATGAGGTACGGCATCTCGTCCAGGATCACCACGCAGGGCTGGTCCTCGGGCAGCGCACCGGCCAGCAGCCGCAGCGCCGCATCCCAGGATCCAGGTTTCTGCTCATGGAACAGGCCTGCGCCTGGAAGGTCCGAGCTTGCGGCCGCCTCGGTGAACAGGCGGAGATCCATCGCCATGTCCGGCTGTGCCGACGCGGTGAAGAACAGGTACGGCACGCCCGCACGGTCGACGAACTCCTCGGCCAATCGTGACTTGCCGACGCGGCGACGTCCGCGCATCAGGACAGCCCGACCGGGACGACCCGCCCGGCCGCCGGTCCTCACCCGCTGCAACAGTCGGTCAAGCGTCGCCAGCTCGCGTTCCCGTCCGATGAACTCGGCCATGCCAACCTGCCTCGATCTACTCTCATCCAGGATACTCTCATCAGTGAGAGTATCCTGGTCAGAAAAGATCATTACAGGCTGCTGGAGCTGAGCCACCTACCCGGATCATGATCGACGCGAGTTTGTCGCTGTGTACGCTCATGTGGCCAAAAAGCGTACACGACGACAAACTCGTGCTGATCTTCTGGATGACCAGCGCCTACCAGGCGAATATCGTCGTTCGATTGTTACGCATGATCACGAATAGTTACGCATGGTCATGTGACTGGCGCCCCGGCGATCTCTACCAGTGCGAGTCGTAGTGGTGGCCGCAGCCGCCGCGGTCGCAGGTGTAGGTGCTTCCGGTGAAACCCGGGCATGGACAGGCCGTGCAGTTCCCGTAGCCGGCCGGCGGTGACGAATCGCTCACTGCCGGGTGGATGGCGGTCGGGTGGATGGCGGCAATTTCCCCCAGGGCGATGGGAAAGACACCGGGTTGTTGTGCTGCGAACAGGTCGGTTGCATGCATCGCCTTACCCCCAGTATGCGGCTAGCTGCCTCTACGCAACGTCCGTCCAGATGCACGGATCGTGAGTGTTGGGTCGAGGATGGAGAACATTAACTCCGGGAAATGTTGGAGTGCAAGCAAAGGCAGGCAGGTTGACGCGGTGTGATCCGGTGCATGCTCAGGCGCTTTCGACTGCCGTCCCGGGGGGAGCGCACGCACCAGAATTGTGATCATCGGGCGCGACTGTACCGGGCGTGACGTCACCGGGCGTCGCGACGTCGGGGACATCCTGTCTGTCGGAGGCGTCGCGCGGCCGAGGCGGTACCGCCGGCTGTGGCTGCAGCTGCCTGTCCCTTTTCGTCCGCTTCGGCTGGCTGGGTTGTTCCGGTACCGCGCGCACGACCACCGGGCGGTCGTCAAGGGCTTCCTCTGGTGCCGACGGCGCCGGCACTGCCAGCCCCGGCATGCGCAGCCCCGGCACGAGCGGCGTCGGTAGCGCTGTCCCCAGCGGCAGCGCCCGGACACCCGTCTGATCCATTTCGACGGCGAGTGCCGGTAGCCCGCGTCCGGGCCGGTTCGCCCAGGCGGCGTGTTCAGCCGCCGCTGACCCCGGCGGGGCGAAGCCGGGCTGCCACCGCTGCATCTCGGCGCGGAACGCCCCCGTGCTGTCGAGCTGGCACAGGATGCCGACCGCTCCCAGGGTCACCCGGTGGATCAGCAGATAGGACGGGGGGAGATTGAGCTGACGGCCGAGCTGGGCCGCGGGGGAGCGGGGGTCGCCCAGGCGGACCGCCTCCGTTCGCAGCCAGCCGCGGGAGAAACGGAACTCCTCCGTGGTGACCGGTTCGAGGAGCGGCGCGAGGTACCCGAGGAGGTCCGCTGCGCAGACCTTGGCCGTCGACAGGATGAAACCCTCGGCCTGCAGACCCGCCATGACGGCGTCCGCATCGCCGTGCAGGGCCAGCCGGCAGAGCCGGCCGATGGGTTCGGGCAGCCCGTCCGGAAGCCGATTGACCGCGCCGAAGTCGAGGACGCCGAGCCGACCGTCCGCCAGCAGCCGGAAGTTGCCCGGATGCGGGTCCGCGTGCAGGAGCCCGACCCGTCCAGGACAGGAGTACAGGAACCGCACGAGCAGCAGCCCGGCCCGGTCGCGTTCGGCGGGCGTGCCCTCAGTTATGATCTTTGATAGGGGTCTGCCGTCCATCCACTCGGAGATCAGGACGTGATGCGTGCCCATGATGGCCCTGGGCACGCAGATGTCGGGGTCGCCGTCGAATGCTTCGGCGAACGCTGCCTGCCATGCCGCCTCCAGACGGTAGTCGAGTTCCTCGACGATTCGTGTCTTCAGCTCGGCGACCAGCGGTTTGATGTCCAGGCCGGGGGCCAGCGCACCGAACAGCCGCGCCGCGCGTGCGAGCTGGGTGAGGTCTGCGAGCAACGCCGGCCCGGCTCCCGGATACTGGATCTTGACGGCGATGTCGCGTCCATCCGCCCATACCGCCCGATGAACCTGACCGATGCTCGCCGCGGCCGCCGGCGTGTCGTCGAAGTCACGGAATCTCGCCCGCCAGTCCGGGCCCAGATCGTCCGCCAGCACGCGGTGGACCGACGCCGCCGGCAGGGGCGGCGCCGCCTCCTGCAGCTTCGTCAGGGCCATCCGGTACGGCCGGGCCACATCCTCGGGTAGCGCGGCTTCGAAGACCGACAGCGCCTGGCCGAGCTTCATCGCGCCACCCTTGAGCTCACCGAGAACACGGAAGACCTGCTCCGCCGTGCGCTGCTGGAGCTCCGAGGCGACGATCTCGGCGGGACGTCCACCGAGTCGCTTACCCATACCGACTGTGGCCCGTCCGGCGATGCCCAGCGGAAGACTCGCCAGCTTGGCGGTTCTGACGATCGCGCGTTTTGGGATTTCGGACACAACCCCATCGTGCCTGTTCTGCCGCCAGTAGGCAGGTGGGACTGCGGGTCGGGCCATCGTTCCTACTCTTTGTAATGGACACGTTCAACCGGGTGGGGGTGGCGACGCCGGCCGGTCCACCCGATCAGGGGTCCTGCAGTGGGTTGTGGGTTGGTTGATTACCTCATCGATATTCGTGGCTGTACGTAATCGAGCGCTTCGACAGGGACACGAAGGATGCACTGACCATGACCGGCGTCGAACCCGGAGCTCGGATGCGGCCATTTCCAGGGTCCCGTCGATGGTTGGCAGGTCGCAGGCGGTCGGCCGGTGCGGCTGCCCCCACTCCTGGGTGGAGCCCTCGTCGCGAGGTCCGCCGCGCCGCCGGTCGCAACCACCGGACTCAACCAGGGCAAGGGCCTGCATCGCCGTAAGCCCCGCAGCGACCGTGGCGAGCGTCACATCGCACGCGTCGACGCCGTTGTCCGGACGGCGGGACATCTGCAGGGCCAGCAGTGGCCACGCGGGCTCGGCCGCGCCGCGGTGCAGATGCTGGCAATGCAGGCACGAGGTCATGCCGGGCAGGACCAGCGGCCCGATCACGGCGGTGGTCTCGCGAATGCCGGCGAGCAGGTGCGGGATGCCGGTGCGTTCCAATTCAAGGGATTCGTGCGGGTGGACGACGGGAATTCCGGCCGGAGTGATCACAACGAGATCGGGACGAAACGGTGCTCCGGCCCGGCGCCGGGTTTCGTGGGATGCCAGGGGCCGCGCGACCCGGGCGATCGCCGAGGCTGTCGCAGTCGAGCGCGGGCGTCCGACGTCATCGAGACGGACACCGCCCGGCGCGACATCGGCGGGCCGGGTCACCCCGGTGTCGTCGACGACCACATGGCCAATCCCGGCCGCGGCCAACAAGGTCGCCACCTGCGCGCCGACCCGGCCGGCGCCGCGGACCTGTATCCGCGCGTGGCGTCGGGCCCGTAGTGCCCGGTGGACATGGGTCGGGTCGGTTGAGCCCAACGAGATCGCGGCAAGGTCTGGCACCAGTCGTTCGTGGTCCAACATCGACAGTGGCGAGCGGTTTGCGGGAGTCGCATCCTCGAGCATGCCGGTGTCCTCCAACAGGACCACGAGTTCACGTCGGGCAGCGTCGAGGGAGCTCAGCACCTGCTCACGCGATCGGGTTCCGTCGAGCATGTCGAGCACGGAGGCGTCCCGCGCTGTGAGCCCACCGAGGACGATCGCCCGCACCGGGTCGATGCCTATCTGCAGGGTGGACCCATCACGCCAGAGCCGGCGTAGGCCGGGCTTGAGGATGGGGCGCACGGCGTCCTCCTCGGCAGAAGGCGACTAGATCGTGCCTCGACGGTCTCATGCCGATCGCCGTTGTATACCGATATAAACCTATCTGTGGATAACAGTCGTATTTGGTCGTAATTTTGGACTGCGCCTGTGGACGACAGACGGTCCAAAGGCGGAGGTGGCCGGCGGCCGGGTCCTCGGGTCCCCGGGCCGCCGGCTGGAGGAGCCAGGCACACCCGGGGTCCGGGGTCCGGGCGGGAGTCCTCCGACATGTGCCCTATGCGCGTCATGCCTATGCGCGTCAGGCCTATGTGTGTCAGGCCTATGTGTGTCAGGCCTTGCCGAGGATCCTGTTGATCGTGGTGCCGCAGACCGGGCAGGTGCCGCGCGCCATCCGGCGTCCGGACTCACTCACCCGCACTTCGCCCTGGTAGTGCCGCTTGTCCTTGCACTTGACGCAGTAGCCCTCGAACGTCTCTGCCACCCGTTCTCCCCTCGTGCCGTCGGTCGTCGGTGACGAACCGCGGGTTGTCAATGAAGAAGGCCGGCCCGAATGGCCGACCCGACGCCATCCTGTCGGATTCGGTGATCGTGCCCTCTGCTGGGGCACGGGAACGCCTGTTGGCAGCCTCCAGCGGCGTGCAAGCGACGATAGCGCCGCCTTCGGTTAGGGTCGGGAAAGTCCGGGATGGCCAGCCTGGCGGGTGCACGACCGCTCCGGCGGTGCCGGGCGGCGTCCGCCTACCGACGACCTCCGCGACATCAGGAGCCGATCGTGTCCGAACCGTTGCTCGTCCAACGTCCCACGGACGGTGTCGTTCTGCTGACACTGGCCCTGCCCGAGCGACGCAACGCCATGAGCGTGGCACTCACCGCGGCTTGGTCCACGGCATTGGACGAGATCATCGCCGATCCGCACGTGCGGGCTGTGATCGTGACGGGACAGGGCAGTGCGTTCTGTGCCGGTGGCGACCTCGACTGGGTTGACCCGCGGACGAGCGGAGCGTCCGGCACCGATCAGTTGCGTGCGAAGATGCTTACCTTTTACCGGACCTGGTTGAAGATCAGATCAGTGGAGGTACCCACGATCGCGGCGGTGAACGGTGCTGCGGTGGGCGCCGGGTTGTGTCTCGCGCTTGCCTGCGACCTGCGTTTCGCCTCGGTGGACGCCAGCTTCTGCGTGCCTTTCACCCGCCTTGGTATGCATCCGGGGATGGCGGCCACCCGGTTGCTGCCCGAGGTCGTCGGCGCGGTCCGAGCCAGAGAGCTGATTTTCACCGGACGGACGGTCGACGCCCGGGAGGCTGCGGCAATCGGCCTGGTCAACGCAGTGGTACCCGCCGCCGACCTGGTCGCGACCGCGGTGGACACCGCGGCGCGGATCGCCGAGGCAGCGCCGGTCGCGACCAGACTGGCCAAGGTCGCGCTCAGCGGTGCCGACGACTTCGATCGGATCCTGCAGTGGGAAGCGCTCGCCCAAGCCACGACCATGGCCAACGGCGAGGCGGCTGAGGGGATCCAGGCGCAGCTCGACCGACGCCCGCCATCGTTCGCCCCCGTGAGTGCTGTGGGGCCTACGGCCTCCGGGCGCGCGATCTGACGATCGTCGCGCGCCCTTTGGCCCTTGTTCCGGGGCCTACGGCCTCCGGGCGCGCGATCTGACGATCGTCGCGCGCCCTTCGGCCCTCTAGCGTCCCACCGACCGCGGTGTCGGCATGCGGCTGACTAGCCCGGTGAGAAGCCCCCGGCACGCGGCCGAGCTCTCCAGCTTCCCCTTCTGGAGGGTCCTCCGGTGACCGGGGACTTCCTGTCCGTGAAGCTATGGCCGCATGGCGGTGGCGGTCAACGACCGCCACGCGGATCAGTGGCGGGACCTGTGTCGTCCGGTGGTTGCGGCCGGGGTGGCTCCTCTTGGGCGGGGGTGTCGCGCAACCGGTCCAGTTCCGCGAGGGGGTCGCCCACCGCGCTGGTGTCGCCCGCGGCGAAACCCTGCGGGTCAGCGAGATCATCGGCGCTCGGAAGCAGGTCGGGGTGTCCCCACAGGGCATCACGTCCGTCGATCCCCCGGACGTCTGCCACGGCCCGCCACAGCGTGGCGGCCTCGCGCAGTTTGCGCGGGCGCAGGTTAAGGCCCACAAGCGTGGCAAAGGTCTGCTCTGCCGGCCCACCCTCGGCGCGGCGGCGGCGCACCATCTCCCGCAGTTTGGACGCACCGGGCAGGTTCTTCGCGGCGGCGGTGTCGGTGACGGTCTCCACCCAGCCTTCGACCAGGGCGAGGATCGTCTCCAGGCGCGCCAGCGCCGCGGTCTGCTCCGGTGTGGTCGCCTCGTCGAAGACGTCCGCACCGAGTGCTTCCTGCAGGCTTGCCGGATCCATGATCCGGGTCGGGTCGATCATTCCCATCGCCCGCGAAACCGCTTCCGCATCGACCGCGATACCCCGGGCGTACTCCTCGACCGCACCGAGCACGTGCGCGCGAAGCCACGGGACATGGCCGTACAGGCGCTGGGACGCCGCTTCGCGTAGAGCCAGGTAGATCCGGACCTCGCTGGCGTCGATCCCCAGGCCCGAACCGAACGCCTCGACACCCGCCGGGACGAGCGCGGCGGTGCGCGGTGGGCTCAGCGGCAGCCCGACATCAGTGGAGGAGACGACTTCACGGGCGAGCAGGCCGATCGCCTGGCCGACCTGAGCCCCGAACAACATCCCGCCGACCTGGCTGACCATCTGCATGATCGGTCCGCCCGCGGCCGCCAGCTGGCTCAGGTCGATACCTGGCGGGATCTGTGCGGCGAGTTCAGGCGGCAGCCCACCGCCGGCATCGCCCATCTGCGCGAGTCCACTGGAAATCCCACCGCGCATGGCTTCTGCGACCCTCGTGGCCACCGGATCGCACAGTGTCCGCCAGACGGGCAGCGTCACCTCGATCCAGTGGCCACGCGTCCATCCCTCGGCGGTCGTCGCTCCGGCGGGTAGCGTCGTCACCGGATCGAGCCAGATGTCGGCGAGCCGGACCGCTTGGCGGACGTCCTCGACCTCGGCGTCGGACACGGCGCCGTCAGCGTCGCCGAGCGTACGCACCGCGACCTGTCGCGCGAGCTCCCAGTTCACGGGCCCGTCGTGCCAGGCCAGCAGGCGCTCGAGCTCGGCGAAGAACGGCGCCCCGGTTCCGAACGGCATACCGGAGCCGCCTGACGGGGAGGATCCGCCCGGGGTGAACCCGAACGGGAAGCCGTCGCTCATGGCCGGCGTCCCTGCCGGGAGGATGTGTGTTGAGGCCCGTGGCCCATGGATCCGGACATGCACCAACGGTAGTGCGTTTTCCCGCTGATGCCGAAACGACATCACGATACGGCCATCGGTAGGGCCGGGCTCGCCCACCCGTGCATCGGCTCCCGGCCGTCAGCTGGCGACCATGATCGGCGACCATGACCGGCGACCATGACGCCGGTCACGCGGATACCCTACGGTCGGACATGTGAGCCACCTCCATACCGGACGGAATGCGCGACCGGCGGCTACCGGCCGGCAGCCGAGCGGCGGGCAGCCTGTCATCGTGGCGATCCGCGAATCGGAGTTGTCGGTCGACGAGTGCCTGAACGCCGTACGGGGGCCAGGCGTGGGTGGCGTCGCAGTCTTCGTCGGCACGGTGCGCGATCACGATGGCGGGCATGGCGTGGCCGAACTGGAGTACACGGCCCATCCACGGGCTGGTGCCGAGCTGGAACGGGTGGCCGCCGCCGTGGCCGCCGCCCACGCGGTACAAGCGGTGGCTGTCACTCACCGGGTGGGTCTGCTTGGTATCGGTGACATCGCCGTGGTCGTGGCGGTGGGGGCCGTGCATCGCGCCGAGGCCTTCGCGGCGTGTCGTCAGCTGATCGACGACGTTAAGGACAAGGTCCCGATCTGGAAGCGCCAGGTGTTTCTGGACGGTTCGTCGGAGTGGGTAGGCGCCTGCTGAACGTGGGCCCTACCATGAGTTTCGCCTCCCACTTCCCCCGTCTCGACGCTGAGGCCGCCATGTGGTTCCTGCTCATCCCGCCGATCGCTGTCCTTGTCACCCTCGTCTGGCTCGCTTTGCGTTCACGCCCGGAACGCCGGCCCGAAGCGCTGATCACTGTGGAGGGTTACCGCCGCAGCATGGCCGCCCTTGCACGGCCCATGGACGTTGCGCGCGGTCCGTCGGTGCGCCCCTCCGCCCTGCCGACCCCCGTCCTGCCGACCCCCGCCACGACCGGTCCGCCTGATCCGGTGAGTTGATTTCCGGGCTGGGGGGCCGAAGGGCGC
>NZ_CAUVXG010000058.1:27691-28140 GCF_963555885.1 Protofrankia sp. Cr2 | reverse complement strand
ATGCGCGGGTGCTGCAGCGCCGGGACTACTCCTACAGTCGGGACGGCTATGTCGCCGAGATCGATGACATGCTCGCCGGGCTGCGTCGGTTCGATCTCGATCCGGTGCGGCGGGTCACCGCCGTCCACGGCTCGGACTGGTCCGAACGGTACGCCTACGACGGCGCGGGTAACGTCACCGATGCGTCCTGGCCGGTGCCCGCACAGCGCGATGCGAACGATGGGCGCGACGGGGTGCACGAGGCCGCGCAGGGTGGTCGGGAGTACGCGGGCACGTTGATCCGCCGGGCCGGCCGGGTCCGTTACGAGCACGACGGCCAGGGTCGGGTGACGCTGCGCCAGCACAAGCGGCTGTCGGGCAAGCCGCGCACCTGGCGTTACAGCTGGGATGCTGATGACCGACTGACCGGGGTGACCACTCCCGACGGCGGGCGCTGGCGCTACCGGTAC
>NZ_CAUVXG010000058.1:1637-27146 GCF_963555885.1 Protofrankia sp. Cr2 | reverse complement strand
GAAACCGGCGCTCACTACAACTACTACCGTTACTACGACCCCGAGACCGCCCGGTATGACTCCACCGACCCCCTCGGTCTCGGCGGGGACAGCAACCCCCACACCTACGTCCACAACCCCGCTATCTGGTCAGATCCGCATGGTCTTGCGCCGGGTTATGGAAAAATCGAGATTTTTGAACGCTATGGGAGTCAAGCCGAAGCGAACTCGATCAGGGATGCTGGTGGTCGCCTTACACCTCGTCCGAGTCCCCATGCTAATAACCCCAAATGGATTGCCGACGATGGGAGGGTTGACCCAAGAACCCTGGGAAAACGTCGGAATTACACGCATCGTTTTGAAGTTCATGCCAAGCCGGGGACGCGTGATTGGCTGAAACAGTTCGAGATTAAATCGAATGAACCGGGGCGATATTCCGTGCCCGCCGACAGGCTTTCGGAGTTTAATGAAAAAGTGGTAAAAATTATCGTGAGGTCACGCTGATGACGAATTTTTCGGCCAAAAATATGTTTCTTGCCAGCCTGGTGGCGATTGCGCGACAGTCGTCGACGTTGCCAGGTGAACTCAATGCAGAGTTTCGGCAGGCATTTCTTGATTTCGGTTCGGAAACCGAAGATAATGCTTCCGCCGTAGATCGTTTGCTGATCCGACAGGTTAACGGCAGCCATCCCTCGGTCATCGCGCTGACTGTGGGAGCAAACGCGGTTCCTTTGGCAAGCGTAACCAACTCTGCGGAGGGATCTGACATTCCGACCGGTGTCCGCGAGGACTTCCCGGAGCTGGAGCAAGCAGACTGGGATGCGGTGCTGAGAGTCGTGACCCTGATTCTGACCGCACTGGAGTCGGAGCCACTCCTCGCAGCAGGATCTGAGTAAGGGCTTGGAATGAAATAAGTTTATCAATTAATGTGAGGGAAAAATGCGCTTACGCGGTTGTTGTCTGCGTGTTTTGAACGTATGACGCTGGTATTGCGATCAGATCAATAATCTTTGCTCGTGGCCGAGTATATAGTTTCCGGTGAGGCGCTCTCGTTTATGTTCGGAGCAGTCCTGCCCCAATACCAGGAACTTAGGTTCGGATCAATACTGTGACCATGGTGGGTGGCGGTCCCGTGAGGTGTTTGTCGATCGGTTTCTTGGCGGGGAACGGGGTGCGTGTGGTGCGGCGGACGACGCGGGGGTTGGAACGGGAGCGTTTCGGGAGGACGTGTTCGGCGATCTCAGTGGTCACCGCTGCGAGGATCCGGGCGGTCCGGCGGAGGGGGGAAAATCGCCCGGCGCACGACCTGGCGCCGGACGATGCTGACGGTGTGGGTGAACGAGAGCCGGTCGGGGTCGATTCCTTCGCGTAGCGCGGTGTCGTGGATCAGTTTTCGTAACGCCCGGTGGAGCAGTAGGACGCCCCAGAGTTCCTGTTCGATCCGGTCGGGGGTACGGGACCGTAGGACCAGCCGGCCGTCCTGCTGGTGGACTTTGATCTCGTCGAGGAGGGTCTCGACTTCCCACCGGTCGCTGTAGAGGGCGGCGAGTTCGGCGGCGGGCGCGGCGGCGGGGTCGGGGACGGTGGTGACGAGCCGGTAGGTCTCCTTCTTGCTCGCGGGCAGGGGCTGGCCGGTGTCGGGGTCGCGGTCCAGGGTGTACTCGACGACCCGCACGGTGATCTTCCGGCCTCGGCCTCGGGTGGCGGGCGCGACGAGGTGGGACAGGTAGGAGCCGTCGGGGAGCTCGACGTCGACGGGCAGGCGCCGGTCGGCCTTCGCCCGCCAGAGCAGGTCCGCGCCGGTCGCGGCGGCTTTCTCGAACAGCTCGAAGCCGAGGAAGTTCCGGTCGGCGAGCACCAGCAGGTCCGGGCACAGCGCGGGAAGCAGCTCGTCGAACAGGGCCTGTTCGCTGGCGGCCTTCGACCCGCCTGTCCCGCCGAAGCCGGCGCCCAGCAGCGCCCGGGTGCCGCACTCGACCAGTCCGAGGACCCGGACCTGCGGCAACGCCCCCTCGCCCTGGTCGTTGCCGGGTTTCCCGAACGCCGCGGCGTTCTCGTCGGTGTCCGGCACGAGCAGCGTCGTGCCGTCGACCGCGCACACCCGCCAGCCCCGGTAGAACGCCCCGACCGTGCGTTGGGGCAGGGCCATCGCCACCGCGGTCCGCTCGAACAGCAGCTTCACCGGCTCCACCCCGAGCCGGTCCCGCGCCCTGGTGATCGCGGTGGTCGCCGGGACCTTCACCGGCCCGGCCCGGTCCGAGCACCAGTCGTCGGCGACCTTGACCTGCCGCATCACCTCGTCGTAGCCGTCCGACGGGAACAACGCCAACGCGATCACATACCGCAGCGTCAGTGCCGCCGGCAGGTCCCGGGTCCGCCGCTCGCGCCGCCCCGTCTCCGCGACGACCTCGTCGAGCAGCGCGTCCGGGAACTGCGCCGCCAACACACCCAGCCCGACCCGGTCCACCAACCGGTCGCCGCGCTTCTCCTTGACCTGACCACGTCTCGGCACCCACCGAACCTACACGATCAGACACTAAGTTCCTGGTATTGCGACCTGGCCCGTCGGCGAGCCACCGGCGCATGACGTCGGACGACGACAATCCACCGCGGTACGAGCTGCGCTTCCAGCCCGCAGCGCGGCGCGGGACATACCGAATTGTCTACCGCATCGACGAGGACGCACGTACCGTCCACATTCTCGACGTCGACCACCGCGCGGACATTTACCGGACCCGCTGACGCGAGCCGATGAGAACGCGTTCCACCCGCCCTGGTTACCGCCGTTGGTGAGCACCTTGGTGCTGTGGCCGGCGCCGGTGGTGGCCCATCGTCCCTGACCCGCGGATGCCGTCGGGGCCGCAGACGGGACAGATCGGGTCGCTGTCGGCGGAGAGGTTGGTCAGTCGTGGCTGGACGAGGTCGAGCAGGATCTGCTGCGCTGTGGCCCGCCATGGGGTGAGGCTGTTGACGAGCTCCCCGAGAGCGAGCGCAACGACGGCCTGGTTGAGGAACAGAACGCTGGCCGCCGGTCCGGGTGACGACCCCGCCGGTCCGGGTGACGACCCCGCCGGTCCGGGTGACGCCCCCGCCGGCCCGGGTGACGCCCCCGCCGGTGTGGATGTGGATACCGCGGATACCGCCGGCATGGCGCGGCCGCCGCTTTCGTATCCAGCCGCCCGGCGGGCGGCGCGGGTGAGCGGATCCTGCTCGCGGGCGGCCAGCACCGGGTCGTAGCCGTCCTGGCAGCGCAGGCATGGCCCATCCGGTCGGACGACGGCGACCCGGCCGCCGACCTCCAGGTCAGCCCCGGATCCGCTGCGGCTCAGTTCCACCCCGATATCGAGATAGAGCCGTCCGTACTGGACCGCGAGCCGGTTGATGGCCCATCTCGGCGCGTGGCCGTCGACCGCGCCGATCAGAATGTCGGCGCGGCTCAGGGCGTGCCCGGCGGTCGGGTCGAGGATGCTGCCACGGATCGGGGTGACGGCAAGATCGGGGTTGATCGCGCGTGCCAGGCGGCTGGCCACGTCCACCTTGGGTGTCGCCTGCCGCGCATCCGCCGGGGTGGCACCGACGAGCCGGGCCAGGTTGGATGTCTCCACCCGGTCGGGGTCGACGAGGAGGAGACGTCCGACGCCGAGGTGGGCCAGGCCCTGCACGACGAGGGAGCCAGCTCCGCCCACACCGACGACGCCCACCGTCAGCCGGCTGAGCTGGTGCTGCGTGTCAGCTCCGAACGCCCGGATCTGCCGGTCATAGCGCTCGTCCCGCTCGTCCCGCTCGTCCCGGTCGTCCCGGGCAGGCTCCGGCCGCCCTCGGGTCATGGTCAGCCTCCTGTGCTTTCGTCGCGCTGTGCAAGCAATGCGTGTGCGGCGGATGAGATGTCCAGCGGCGTGAGACGGCCGGTGCGAGGGTTGAACCACAGTCCGTCGACCCCTGTGTGGGTGAGCACGAGGGATGCGGCGACCACCGGCGGCCGGGCGGGGATCGTGGCGTGGAACTCCCGGTGGGTTTCCATCGCGTTGGCACGGTCGGCGCCGGAGAACGCCGCGGGCGCCGATGTGCCCGGATGGCTGTGCACGTCGATGAGGGACAGCGCGTGCTCGTAACAGGTGCGCAGCACGGTCCGGCTGATGTCGGTGGCCACCTCGACCCGGGTGGGGCTCTGCACGCTCAGCGCGGCGTCGGGTAGCAGCAGGGCGCGCTGAGCTCGAACGGTGACGACGCGGCGTCCCCATCGATCGCCGGCAATCTCGGCCCGGCCGAGGAGATAGGCGAACTGTTCCAGGTCGCTGCCGAGAAGGTGCGCGGACAGCTCCGTCCACATGGCGTCGGCGATGACGAGCCGGCACCGATGGGCCTCAGGTCTCTGATCGTCCGGTAGTCGCTTTTCCCGCGGTGGGTTCCCGTTCCCGGCCATCGCTCAGTCCGCTGTACCGAGGTAGGTGCGGATCGCCTCGACGAAGGTGACCAGCGAGTCGATGCGGGGATTCCACCGGCGGTACGGATCCTCCAGGCAATACCAGACGTAGCCCAGATCGGCGTAGGGATTGTTGAAGCCGTGGAAGTAGTGGCCGGGGTCGACAAGACCGCTGTGACCGCTGTGACCGCTGTGACCGCTGTGGTCGTGCCGTTGCAGGCGGGAGCCGAGGAAGAAGCCGTCCGGGGCGGATTCGGGGTAGGTGACCGGGACGACGACGAGCACGGTGGTGCGGGTCGGTTCCCATCCGGCCGGCAGCCGGAATTCGGGGATGATGATCCATGAGTCGTCGTCGGCAATACGAAGCCCCGGGTACGCCCCGGCGAGCTGGGCCGCTTCGAGCCGGATCCGGCGGCGCAGCGGGTTCATCGACGTGGGTCGTGCACGTCGCCTGCTCCGGGTCCGGGTCCGGGTCCGGGTCCGGGTCCGGCGTCGGCGTCGTCGTCGGCGGTCTCGGTCCGGCTGTCGATCGGGTCGGTGGCTGCCGGGTGAGTTCCGGGCACCGCCTTGGAGTGCCGGGCATGGTGGGCGAAGACGTCTCCGTCGGCGACGCGGACCCGCTGGCTGTCACCGACGATGGTGTTTCGGTCGGCGTCCTGCCGGATGAGTACCCGGTTGTCGTCGACACCCGCGGCTGCCTTGATGTCGGCGCCGGTCATCTCGTCGGCGATGACGGGGACGTCGATTCCATTGATACGGATGGTGCGGGCCATCGGTTCCTCCGCTTTTCGTGTGGTCGTGAGGTGCAGACGGACGTGGGCGGACTCAGGCGGATGCAGGTGGGGTCCCCCGTTGTCGGGTGGGTGTTCACCACGGTGTCGCTGCGGTGGCGAAGCGGTGGAGCAGTCTCGCGACGTGTTCGGCGTTGACGCCGGCGGATCCGTCGGGCGTGACCGCCGCCAGGCCGGTACCGAAGCCGATCAGCAGGGCCGCGGTCCATCGGACCAGCGCGCGAACGCGGCGGCGCAGACGCGCCCGGCGCCGTGGGGGTCGCGTCCGGTAACGAGGGGACGGGTGTCGCGGATGGCGGGTCTGGCTGCGTCGCGGGGCACGTCGGCTGCGCGGGGAGCGTCGCCGTCGTCGGCGGCGGACCCCCGGTGGGCCGATGGGGAACCGGGTTGATCCGGCTCGGGGGGTGCTGGCATCCGGGATGGGGAGGATAGTCCAATTGTGCGTGTCTGCCGTGGGGCCGGGGTCTGGGCTAGGACCAGGGTCTGGGACGGCGACGCCTCGGTTGTCGAACCGGAGTCGTGGGGGGATCACCATCAGCTCGCACTCCCGTGGCGTGCTCGCAAGCCTCTACCGGAGGGACATCGCTACCTGGATCCGGACGGACAGCGCTGCGGTCCAGGGAGATCATCTACCACAACCTCCGACACGCCGAAGAACCCGGGAGGTTGTGGTGAGAGATCAACATGTATTGTGACCTGGAACGACGCGAGTTTTATAGATCACATCTCCATGATCCGAAAGATCTTCGGATGGAGGTTCTGGTATGATCTTGCATCGTCGCAGGTCAGGGCGTGTACAATTCGGACAGCGGTCGCAGCGATCTACGAATCCGAGTCGGATTGAAACCCGGGACCGCGTTCCAGGTCCAGGTGGCGGGGTGTCGCAGCGATCTACGAATCCGAGTCGGATTGAAACTACCCGACCCGTATACATCATCCCCGCTGCAGGGATGGTCGCAGCGATCTACGAATCCGAGTCGGATTGAAACTGCAACCGTCTCCTTCATCGTGCGTAGTAGCTTTGTCGCAGCGATCTACGAATCCGAGTCGGATTGAAACACCCATGTAGATGGTGCGGTCGGATAAGTGGTCGTGTCGCAGCGATCTACGAATCCGAGTCGGATTGAAACGGTAGGGCAGATGGGCGGGCGCCCCGCCACCAGTCGCAGCGATCTACGAATCCGAGTCGGATTGAAACCTCACGCGACACCCCCTATCTACCTCCGTAGTCGCAGCGATCTACGAATCCGAGTCGGATTGAAACCTGCCTCCTGGGAGGTGGCGCAGAAGCGCCAGGTCGCAGCGATCTACGAATCCGAGTCGGATTGAAACTCGACACCCTTCATCCGATTGAACTTCGCCGCGAGTCGCAGCGATCTACGAATCCGAGTCGGATTGAAACCTGGCTTCGCCAGCACCAAAAGGTGCGGCAGAGTCGCAGCGATCTACGAATCCGAGTCGGATTGAAACTCGGTCATCGGAGTGCCACCGAAGGTCGGCTTCAGTCGCAGCGATCTACGAATCCGAGTCGGATTGAAACTCCAGTGCAACGTTATACGCACCCAGGGCGGCGGTCGCAGCGATCTACGAATCCGAGTCGGATTGAAACAACATGCCGCGATGCCAAGCTCCAGATCAGCGGTCGTCGCAGCGATCTACGAATCCGAGTCGGATTGAAACACCCCCCCAGAGAGGGACTCGGCCACAATGGCCGTCGCAGCGATCTACGAATCCGAGTCGGATTGAAACCTCAGGAGCCAGGTGACCTGCTCCCGCTCGCGTGTCGCAGCGATCTACGAATCCGAGTCGGATTGAAACCCCACCAGGGTCGGGTCGATCCCGGCAATAGCCGGTCGCAGCGATCTACGAATCCGAGTCGGATTGAAACACTAAGGACAAAGTCCTTAGCGCCGTACAACACGAGTCGCAGCGATCTACGAATCCGAGTCGGATTGAAACTTCGAATGCGCCCCTCCTCACCGGGGGGAGAGTCGCAGCGATCTACGAATCCGAGTCGGATTGAAACAGTCATCACTTCCGGGGTAAATCCGATCCCGTGTCGCAGCGATCTACGAATCCGAGTCGGATTGAAACCCGGAGCGGCGGTTACGGTGACGGTGACGGTGGTCGCAGCGATCTACGAATCCGAGTCGGATTGAAACCGACTGCGCCGACTGCGCCTGGGTCGTACCGGTGTTGTCGCAGCGATCTACGAATCCGAGTCGGATTGAAACCTGTCCAAAAGACGAGGCTGTTACGGACAGATCGGGGTCGCAGCGATCTACGAATCCGAGTCGGATTGAAACAGGATTGCCGCCCCCCCCCGGGGGGGTTTTCTCCCGTCGCAGCGATCTACGAATCCGAGTCGGATTGAAACAAGTATGGCACCAAGGGCAAAGTCCTTAGTAGTCGCAGCGATCTACGAATCCGAGTCGGATTGAAACTAGCCTCCTCCGCCCCTGCGGGGTGGGACCCAGTCGCAGCGATCTACGAATCCGAGTCGGATTGAAACACACCCGCGGGGGGTCCGTTTGGACCCATGTTGGGGTCGCAGCGATCTACGAATCCGAGTCGGATTGAAACGCCATGACGGCCCCCTCCCAATTTGGACGGTAGTCGCAGCGATCTACGAATCCGAGTCGGATTGAAACCGTTGCCACGCTAGTGGGCGAACCGCCCACCAGGTCGCAGCGATCTACGAATCCGAGTCGGATTGAAACATCGACTCGGGGTCCTCTCCGGTCTTCGCCGTCGCAGCGATCTACGAATCCGAGTCGGATTGAAACCCGTTGCCGCATAGAAGTTCTGGGGATGGAGTCGTCGCAGCGATCTACGAATCCGAGTCGGATTGAAACCTCGAGCTGGGCGAGGCGCGCTAGCACCTCGTCGTCGCAGCGATCTACGAATCCGAGTCGGATTGAAACTCAAGGGGCCGGGTATTCAGGGGCTCGTCAGGAGGTCGCAGCGATCTACGAATCCGAGTCGGATTGAAACTCCACACCGCCGCCATCGCGGCGTCCAGGGCGGGTCGCAGCGATCTACGAATCCGAGTCGGATTGAAACAAGGCTGACAAGTACTTCGACGTGGCCAGCCGGGTCGCAGCGATCTACGAATCCGAGTCGGATTGAAACTCTTGTCATCAGTCAATCCACGACACCAATTGGTCGCAGCGATCTACGAATCCGAGTCGGATTGAAACCCCGACGAACTGAAGCACGAGCAGTGCCATCGGTCGCAGCGATCTACGAATCCGAGTCGGATTGAAACTATGTCATCGGAGGGGATACCCCCTCCGATGACGGTGTCGCAGCGATCTACGAATCCGAGTCGGATTGAAACTAGGGGTGGGCAGAATGGCGGGCGCCCCGCCACCGTCGCAGCGATCTACGAATCCGAGTCGGATTGAAACTGGTGCTGCTGCTGGATAGGTAGTTTCCACGGGTCGCAGCGATCTACGAATCCGAGTCGGATTGAAACAGTATTCAGCGGCTACGGCTACGACTCTGACGGTCGCAGCGATCTACGAATCCGAGTCGGATTGAAACAACGCATCGTCAAACTGACGACGCGTTCCGTGTCGCAGCGATCTACGAATCCGAGTCGGATTGAAACTCTCATCGCTCTCGAAAAACACCTCTATAGTGAGTCGCAGCGATCTACGAATCCGAGTCGGATTGAAACCTTTACCCCCACACTGGGGAGCCTCCGCCGCCGCGTCGCAGCGATCTACGAATCCGAGTCGGATTGAAACAAGCGTGGCAAGCGCCGCCGCCTGGGGGGGTTGTCGCAGCGATCTACGAATCCGAGTCGGATTGAAACACGATGGCCAGTCCACCGAGGACCAGGCCCTGCACGTCGCAGCGATCTACGAATCCGAGTCGGATTGAAACACGTCGATTCCCAAAGTGCATCGACGCGCGGTGTCGCAGCGATCTACGAATCCGAGTCGGATTGAAACACCAGCGTGAAAAGCATTATTCCTCCTGCAGCGAGGTCGCAGCGATCTACGAATCCGAGTCGGATTGAAACTCGCGCACAACTGCGCGGCAGCGTTCTTGTCGGTCGCAGCGATCTACGAATCCGAGTCGGATTGAAACAAAGGGCATCGACACGAGGACCGCACCACGGTGGTCGCAGCGATCTACGAATCCGAGTCGGATTGAAACATGATTCCGGTCACGGCACTGTTATCTGTCTCGGTCGCAGCGATCTACAAATCCGAGTCGGATTGAAACCAGGAATTTCTGGATATTCCAAAGTGTTCTGGGTTCGCAGCGATCTACAAATCCGAGTCGGATTGAGGTGGAGGGGAGTAGGTCCGGTAGGAGTTGCGGCCGCCCTGGTGGTGGTGAGCGGACCAGGTTCGGTTGATGATCGGCGCGAGTTTGTTGTTCGGTACGTTTTTTGGCCGGATAGGCGTGCGTAGCAACAAACTCGCGACGATCTTGTCTGATGTCCGGTTCGGTCGGCGGGCGGACGCGTGGAGTATCCGGAGCGGGCGCTGTCAGGAGATAGGTATCATCGATCTACGAATCCGAGTCGGATTGAAACGAGGGGTCGACGACCTGTCCGTACCCGTACGGTTCGCAGCGATCTACGAATCCGAGTCGGATTGAAACTCCATCTTGAGGACGCTGGGCATGATGTACTGTCCTAGTGATCTACAAATCCGAGTCGGATTGAAACACCGTTACCCAGTGGATCAGGTGGTTCGTGGAGTCCTAGCGATCTACGAATCCGAGGCGGGTTGAGGTGGAGGGATGATGTCGGGTAGGAGTTGCTGCCGTCGTGATGGTGGTGACCGGACCGGGTTCGGTTGATGATCGGCGCGAGTTTGTTGTTCGGTACGTTTTTTGGCCGGATATGCGTGCGTAGCAACAAACTCGCGGCGATCTTGGCCGATGGCCGATGGCCGATGGCCGGTCGGGTAGGCGGGCTGTCGACGGCCGGGCTGTCGACGGCCCGGGGGTGACGGCCCGGGTCATCGGCTCGGGGTCGATGGGTATTCTGGTGACCGGTTTCTGCGGGGGTGGTCACGGTGCGGGTGTTCGTGCATGTTCTCGGGGCGTCCGATCTCGGGGTGGACAGTCAGGCTCGATTTCATTCCGGGAACGCGGGTACGGCCGCTGGAGCCACTCAGCCGGAGAGGGTTGCCAGGCTGTGCGCGGCTATCGGTGCTCGGGATGTGGACACCGTGCGGACGCTGCTGACGACACCGGTTGCGGATTCCCAGCGGCGTTGGGAGAAAGTGCCGCTGGAGATCCTGCTTGAGTCGGCGGTGTCTGGAGACCGGCTGCTGCTGGTCGCGACGGACACCGGGAATCCGACAGGTCGGGACACCGCCGGGCTGGCCGAGGCGATCGAACGGGCGCTCGTCATTGTTCCCGACCTCTACCTGCCTGCCCGCAGCCCGGATGTCGGCCCGGATGTCGGCCCGGAGGTCGGCCCGCAGATTGACCCGCAGATCGAGGTAGAGCGGAAGATCGACGTCGAGCGGATCGTCGCCGACGGGCCGACGCTGCTGGTCGGGCGCCGCGTGCTGCGGGATTGGCTTGCGGCCCACCGTGAGGTGGACGGGATCGTCACCGGTATCGGCACCGGACCCACCGGCCTGACGATCGGCTGTCTGATGGCCGCGCTCGCGGACGGTCGACCGGTCGACGTCCGACCGATCCAGGAGCCCGCTCACGGCAGGCTGGTCGACCTGCATGTCGAGGATGACCCGGCGCCGTGGCTGGCGCGGCGGCGGATGTTCGGTGCGCTTGCCGCTCATGTCGGCGATGGCTCTCCGCGTACGCGTGACCTGCTGCGCATGCTCGATGCCCGGCAGCGTCTCGATGTTGAGAACTTCGCGAAACTTGCGTCCCGCTACGGAATCGACCCTAGGAGTGCGCTCGCAGTCACGGAGCCGGTGGCCCTGGAGAACGCCTACTTCGACCGCCTGGTTCGCCGTGAGGTGCAGGCGGTCATGCTCGGTCGGGCCTGGTTGCTGAGCGAGTACAGCGCACGGCGATGTCCTGATGACCCGATCATCAACGACAGGAACAGGCGTAACCCCGACGAGACGGAAACCCTGGGACCGTTCATCGAGCGGGTTGTCGAGCGGCGTCCTCATGGTAAAGCCGCGGCCTTTCTCTTCCGGCGCAGATGGATCAACCAGTTCGCCACGGACAAAAGTCACGGCCTGCGGATTCCGAATCGTCGTTATCTCGTTAACGCGGCCGGTTCGGCGGGTCACGTCGACGGGCGGGATCCGCGCCGAACCGAGGCGGCTCTTTTTGCCGGAATGCCCGGCTTGCCCAGCGTTCCCGACCTGTTCCGGTGGTCGTCCGCGGCATCCGGCGAGGTGCTGGTGGTCTATTGCGTCGGTTGGCAGGAGGAGCGTGACGGTCGACGTCCATTCGCCGATGCCGTGTGTGACGCGGGCACGTTGCGGTCCCTGACCGATCTCATCGACCCGCGGCCGGCGAACGCCGCCGAACAGCCACCGGACGACCATCAGTTCCGGGCGTGGCTGCGGTTCCGGCTCGTCGCGAGCGGACAGACACTCGACCTCGCCCGCGGTTCGGCAGCTCACATCGCGGCCAGACTCGCCGCAGCGAATCCGCCGGATGGCCCGGACGACCCGGATGGCCCGGCCGGCCCGGCTGACCCGGGTGCGCAGGCCGACCCGGATGCGCTGAATGCGCAGGCCGACCCGGGTGCGCTGGAGCCGATCGTCGTACCGATGGATATCGCCGGCGTCCGCGCGTCCGTCGCGTCGTCACTGCTCACCGTGCCGGGGGTTGCCGATGTGGAGGCCGTCGTCGTGCTGGCCGGCCCTGGAGCGAATCCGATGAACGCCGGTCTGCTGCTCGCGGGCACCGACGTCGCGACCGCGGTGGGCTGTCCGGTCTACGTCGGTGCGATGGTCGAGGCCGGCGGCGGAGGGACCCGCATCGAGATCGACGGCGGCCAGGTCGCCGCGTTGCCCGGCTACCCCGACGTTCTCGCCCGGGTCGCACTGGAGCATCTGACCAACCTGGAGCTCACCGCGGCTGCGGACACGCTGCGTCGAGGCGGTCAGCGGCTTGAACCGCTCGCGGCGCGCGCGGAGGAGATCCGGGACGCCTTCATCGGAGGTTTTTCCGGCACCGTCGCCGAGAAACGGGCGGAGGTCGCCCGGCGCATTGAGCTGATCAAGGTTCTGACCAGGGAACGCGCTGGCGGCGGACGTCGAAACGGCGGAAACAAGCGCGCCGTCCAACTGGCTGCCGGCCGTACCGCCGTCGACGACTGGCACGCGCTGCATCTGGCCATGACGGTGGCCGACCGCGTTTGCGGGAAGGCGTGGCGTACCTCCGATCTGCGGATCAGCAGGCTCGCCTATGCGATCCGTTCGGACTGGGTCACCGCGCACGGTCCGAAAGCCCAGACGTTCGCCGCCGCGTTGGACAAACGTCAGCAAGACCATCAGCACCGGATGCCCGGCATCAGAATCCAGACGTGCGCGGACCTGCTGTCCCACGTCCAGCTGGAACTCGATCCGGTGTCCGCGCCGGATCGCCGGTCGCTCCGTGACGCCTACGAGGAGCTGACCGACCGGGTCCGCCGCTGGGCTGAGCCCGTGTCCGTTCCTGATCCTGTACCTGATCCTGATCCTGATCCTGATCCTGTACCTGTACCTGTACCTGACTCTGCGTCTGCGTCTGAGGTCGGGAAAGCCGACCAGGACGAACCTTTGTCGTAAACCGGTCGCCGCGCTCATCTGCTGGGTTCGTCCGCTGCGTCCGTCTGTTGAGGGTGAAACGCCCCCTACGGACGGAGCCTCTCATGGCACAGCGGGCCGACCATCCGCGCTATCGCACCACCCGCCCGGCGCAGACGCCGCTGGGTGCCCTTTCATCCGGTGCCATTCCGATCGGTGGCGCTCACCCCGGAGTCGGCCGGTGGACCAGGCTGCGGCTGTGGTGGCGGGGACGCCGTGACGCGGGCGCCGGCATACCGACCGTTGCTCCGGGATCGTTCACGACGCCGGTGATTCGGGAGCTTGCGGCGAGTGCCGAGCGTTCGCACGGTCTGCTGCGCTCGATCCTGACCGGGTTCCTGATCGATCTCGATGTGGAGATCGCCGAGAACGTCGCCGCGATCGCCGTCCTGCGGGCGCGACTGGCCACCGACCCGGCCGATCAGGTGGTCGCGGATGCCGAGGCTCTCGGTCAGCCAGGGAGCAGCGACGACGCCGCGGCCCGGAGCAGACGGTCGGCGACACATGCGCGCACGGCGAACCTCACCGACCGGACCCGGCTCGGCGAGCTCCAGATCCGGTTGGCCGGGCTGCTGGAACGGCGTGAGCGGCTGATAGATGACGCACAGGCGCGTGCCGACGGGATCTCGTCCTTCCGTGACCAGTGCATTGAGGTGTACCGGGCGGCGAACCTGCGCCGCCGTGGCGAGGATGCCGCGGCGCTCGCCGAAGCGTGGGTTCCACCGGCGTTCCCGTCGCCCGCGTGGCTGACAACCGTGCGTCGGGTGCCGACAGCCGCGGCGAATACGCCGCCGTCCACCGACGGTCACCGCAATCCGTGACCGGCATTCCGTGACCGGCATTCCGCGACCCGCAATCCGTATTCCGTGACCCGGGAGGCATGAGATGGCAGCCAGGCCGCAGTACCAACTCGTCCGGTCGGCCCGGCTGGACAACCGGGGCCTGCTCGGATTCGCTCGGGCCAGCGCCGAACGGGATGCCGCCGCGCCGTACCCGGACACCGAGACCGGCAAGACCGTCCTGCCGTTCGAGCAGATCCTGGCCGGGCATGCGACAGCACGACTCGAAGCCATCGGACGGGCCTACGCCCACGACCGGTCCGGCAACGAGGCCCGAATCGGCGACGCCCGGGCGTTGGTCGCAGCCCGGAGCGATGCATGCTCCGCCGCTGCGACGCGGGTCACCGAGGCGGCGGCCAGCCACCGCGACGCGGTCGAGGAAGTTCGCGCCTGCGATGAGCCGCGGCGACGGTTCGCGCACCTGGAGTGGTCGCCGCTTAGTCGCATCGTGCTACTGGGCGTCATCACGAGTGCCGAGGCGGTCGCGCTCAAACCGACCCTGGACGGCCTGGGCGCCTCATCTGTGCACACGTACCTGCTCGTCGCCGCGATCGTCTTCGCCGGGCTGGTGCTTGCCGGGCATATCGCCCGCCACGCCAGGGACCAGCGGGTCCGCGTGGACGAACGCCAGAAGGGGCGGCCGGTGCGGGCCGCCGGTGGGACGTTCCTGTCCCCGGCGGTCGTCGCCGGGCTGGTGGTGCTGGTGGCCGCCAACGTGTTCCTCGCGGTCGTCCGGGCGTCGACCTTCGTCGGTGAGATCGCCCTGCTCGGCAAACTCGGGGCAGCTCTCGACATCGGTTTCCCGGTCGCGTTCGGGTTGTTCCTGGCCCTGCAGACGCTGTTCACCGTGGCCGCCGCCGCGGTCGAATATCACGCGCACGACCCGCTCGCCGCTGCGGTGCGGCGCACCGGGCTGCGGTTGCGCTGGGCACGGTCCCGGCTGCACAGACCCCGGCGCGCCCTGCACGCCGCCACCTCCGCGGAACGCGCGGCGGTCCACACGGCCATCGCCACCGTGGAGGCGTACCGCGGGCTCGCCCGGGAGGAACGTGCCCGCGTCGAGATCGTGCGGGACAGCTACCGCGCCGATCTGGTGGCCCGCTGCCGGGTCGAGCGCGCGGCGGCGCTGGCGGCCCTGCCGCGGGAAACCTGGCCGCTGCCCACGTGGGTCGGCGGGCTGGACGACGAGATCGCGCGGCTCAGAGCCCGCGTACCCGGATGACGTCCAGCCGATGGACGAGTAGGGCACCACCGACTCACCTCCGGACCAGCCGCTTTCGGACCAGCCGGTTCCGGACCAGCGGGTGCCTGCCGGCCGGCCAGCAGCCGCCGGCCGACTCGCTCACACCAGTCGACTCGTTCACACCGGCCGCCGATGTCCGTCCGTCCGCCAACGGCGTGGGCTCTGCGGACCCGGATAGCCCCCAGCACGGGAAGGGAAAAACATCATGAGCAGAATCCGGCGCAACGGCCGCGTTGCGCTCCGCCGTCCTGTTGCCGCTCGCTTCGCCGTTGCCGTTCGCTCTGCAGCCGCCGCCGTCCAGGTTGCCGTCGCCGTCGCGCTGATCGCGCTGGTTTCCGGCTGCGGGTCCGACACAGCGGACGGCCCGCTCCGGTGCGGCATCGTGGTCGACGTCTCCGCGAGCGTGACGGCCGACCAGCGTGCCCGCTACCTCGACGAGGCGGCCAAGGCCCTGCGCGGCTGTGCCGGTGGCCACGCATATGTCGACGTGGCCGATGCGAACGCGCGGGCCGGCCGGTGCCCGCCGGTGGACATGACGCTGGCCGCTCCCGTCCGGCGGAACAACGACCTGTTCGACACCGCCGCCGAAGACGCGCAGGTCGACACGGCGCTCGCCGCCACCACAGCGTTGGTCAACTGTGCGGCCGCGCGGCCGGCTACGGCGACCGACCTGTTCGGGGCGTTCGTGCTGGCCGGTACCTCGCTGCGGGCGGAGCCGGCCGGAAGGCGGGAGCTGACCGTGTTCAGCGACGGTATCTCGACGCGGCAGCCGTACGACCTGTCCGCCCGCGAGCTCGACGACGCCGACATCGAGGCCCTGCTCAACAGCCTGGCAGCGCACGGCCTGCAGGCGGATCTCACCGGGGTGGACGTGCGCTTCGTCGGTGCCGGCGTCGGGGTCGACGAGCTGGACCCGAGCCGGCTGGGTCGGGTGGAGGCGGCGTGGCGGGCCTACGTGCGCCGCGCCGGCGGCACCGTCTCCCACTACGCCAAGACCCTTGGAGGTACCTGATGGTCACCACGTTCGGGATTGCAGCCGGGATTGCAGCCGGGATTGCAGCCGGGATTGCAGCCGGGATTGCAGCCGGGATTGCAGCCGGGATCGCAGCCGGGATCGCAGCTGGGATCGCAGCTGGGATGGCAGCTGGGATGGCAGCTGGGATGGCAGCCTGGGTTCGGTCCGGACTGCGGCGCCGGGCGGGTCGGGCAGGTGCCATCGGCCTGCTGGGACTGCTCACCGCGTGCATCGGGACGGCAGCCGGGTGGTCCGTCCGGCCCGCGGATGCGGCAACGGCGGTCACCGGGGCGCATGGTGCGGTGCGGGTGGTCGACGCAGCCCCCGGTCCGGACCTGACCGTCGCCGGCGCGGGTCCGTCGCCACTGGCCCTCCGGTTTCGGGAGCCGTCCGGCTACCAGCGGGTGCCAGCCGGTGCCAGCCGCCTGACCCTTACCCGGGACGGCTCGGTCGATCTTTCAGTGCCGGTCGACGTGCCACCCGGCGGGACGGCCAGCGTCATCGTCACCGGGACGTCCACACTGGCGGCCCGCGTGGTCGCCGACGGCTTCACCGCTCCGGGCGCGGGACGCATCGGCGTCCGCCTGATCCACGCGGCCGACGGCGTCGGCCCGGTGAGCCTCGTCGATGCGGCCGGCCTTCCGCTGGGGAACCCGGTCGACCCCGGCACGGTCTCGCCGCTGGTCACCGTGCCTGCGGGCAGCACCACGTTCGGGCTGCGGCGGCCGGGCGCGAAAAGCAACCTGATCGTCGTCGGCCCGGTGCAGGCCCGTCCGGGGGATGTGGTCGGTGTGCTCCTCAGCGGTGGATCGGGCGATGCCCTGGTAGCCGCCGGCTGGACCGTCGACGCTCGTGGAACGGCGGTGCCGCCCGTCGGCCCGGTCCGCACCGGCACCACCGATGCCACCACCGATGCCACCGCCGTACCGGTTCCCGCGCGCGTACCGCTCGCTGCCGCCACCGCTCGTGGCGCTGTTGTCGGAACCGTTGTTGCAACTGTCGTCGCCATTGCTGTCGCCGGCGCTGTGGTTGCCGTGAGAACGAAGGCGGGCCTCCGCGGCCGGTGCTCGGTGGCCGTCGTGCTCGCCTGCTGCCTGGTACTGGCGGCATGCTCGGCGACCGGCACAGCCGCCGGTACCGCCACCGGTACCGGCGGCGGGACGGGCGACACGCGTCCGGAGACGACCGGCGGCACGACGGTCCCGCGCGTGGTCGCGGTGGACCCCACGACGATCCCCAGCCCGCCCGCGGGGGGAACGGGCTGGGGATCCCCCCACCATCCGGTGGGCCTGATCCTTCCCGGCGCGTCCGGACCGGCACCGGTCGTCCCTGTCGGGCTGGTAGGCGGGGACGAGCAGCAGGGGATCCGGCTGGCGGGTGCCGCCGACGGTGAACTCGCGACTGCGTCCGACGGTTACACCGTCGGCTGGTACAGCGGCGGGCCGGCGCCGGGGGAGCCGGGCTCGGCGGTGCTTGCCGGCCACGTCGACCTGCACCGCATGCCCGCGGTGTTCGCCCGGCTGCGCGATCTCGAACCAGGGGCGGAGGTCGTCGTGGTGCGGGCCGACGGCGGCAGACTGGTGTTCACCGTCGACCGCATCGACGTGTACCCGAAGAGTGCGTTGCCTGCCGACATTCTCTACCGGCCGGCGCCCCTGCCCGAACTGCGGCTGGTGACCTGCGACGGCCCGGTCGAGGGCGGCACCCACCGGGACAACCTCGTGGTCTCGCTGTCCCTGCAGGGCTGAGCCTCCGCCCCGGAAAATCCGCGTGGTCGACATCAGGTGCTTTCATGCCATATCCGGTTGAATGGGAGGAAATGGCTGTGACGCGACGTGGACGGAGAAGTGACCGTGAAAGTCCGCCATGATGAGACGTCCCGACGCAGCGGCGGCCAGAATCAGGGAAGCGGCCAGAATCACAGATGCAGCCGGCGGGACGCTCGCCGGCACGGCCGCCAGGGCGGCTGTAACCGGCGGGGCTGTTGAGATGCGCGGGGTGTGCCGTTGCGGAGTGCTCCGGGCGCGGGTGGCGATCAGGAGGCGGATGGTTGTGGGGATGGCCACCGGCGGTCGGGGGCCGTTCACCGGCCGGCATCTGCGTCGCAGGTTCGGCCCGCTTGAGGCCGACCTGTGGGGGACGAGCGCGATGATCGAATTCGTCGATCTCAACCTGTGTCTGCTGTGGACCGACGACCCTGCGGCGGTCGGGGACGGTCCCGGCTCCGGCTCCGGCTCCGGTCCCGGTCCAGGTCCTGACCCGCGACCGGCGCGGGCCGTCCCGGACGAGGTGCCCGTCGCCCGCCAGCTTGCGGCGCTGCTGCGGTCGGTCGCGGGCGGGACGCTGGACAAGCCCGCGCGTGTCCGCGCACCGGTGCCGCGCCGGCTCACCGAGCCCGCACCCGCCGCTCCCGAGGTCGCCAGGGCGGTGCGGGTGTCACCGGCGGACGGGGGAGTGCGCGTCGAGGTCGAAACCACCGTGCCCGGTTCCACCGCCGTCTCCGTAGTCCTGTCGGCGGAGCAGGCCGACGGGCTCGCGGACATGTTGGAGCGCTGGTCGCGGGAGTAGGGAGGTCGCGGGACTGGCGGGTCGCGGGAGCGGCTGGTCACGGGCGTTGCAAGCGCGGCCCTTGACCTCATGGAGGCGGGACCTCATGCCGGTGGCCGACCGTTCTCCAGCCGTTGCACGAGGTCGTCGACCCACATCACGCCGGCCGCTGCGACCAGCGTGGCGAGATGGCGGATCTCCTCCCGCGCGGCCGGCTCGTCGACGCCGTGCAGCCGCCGGCAGTGGCCGACCGGGTCGACCGCCCGGCCGTCAGCCGCGTCCAGCAGCGAGCGCAGCAGCCGCAGCGCGACTCGCCGGTCGTGCTGCCGGCGTCCGCGCGCGGTGCCCGGCCGCATCCCGCGTCTCGGTGCCGGTGCGTCCGGGATATCCGGGATGTCCGGTGCGGTCTCAGAGGCGATCTCCGCGAGGAGAGCCGATCGGGCATGGTCGGTAGCCGGATCGGTTTCGATGGCGTAGTCGGCTGCGATCTGCGCTGCCTCGCCCGCGACCTGCGCCGTCTCGCCCCGGCCGGCGCTGCCCGGCGCGCGTGCGGCCAGCGGACCTGTCACCAGAGTCCGATACAACGCGGGGTCATGGGCGCACAGCAGGCCCAGACCACGGTCGAGCACTGCCCTGGCCGCCTCGGGGGACAGGCCATGACTCTGTTCGGTGGCCGGCAGATCATAGGGATGGCTGACGTTGGCCCACAGCCCGATGACGAATTCGCGCAGGGCGGAGTCGGCGGGCGGATCGTCCGAGAGCGGTCCGGCCGCCGGGGAGGAGTCGAGGCTGCGCATCGGCCTGGCCAGCAGTCCGCGCTTGACCGCGGCCCTGCGCCGCAGGTCGATTTCGAGGTTCTTGGTCGGGTAGTGGATCAATTGCGCCCACACCGCCCGCAGCCACGCCTGGTCCGGCTGGGTCGCCTGCCCGGCCTGGCGCGAGGGTCCCGAACGGGACGGCTTGTACGCGGCCAGCATGGAGCCGGCGACGTCGGCGTCGAGCGAGGCGGTTTCAGCCGGTTCGGTCAGCCCGTCGACCAACAGCCGCCACTCGCGGATCTCCTCGCCGGGCCGCTCCTGCTTGGCGCGCGTGTACGGAAGCTGACCGCGTGCGGCGTCGCGCAGCTTGCGATGTCCGTCCAGGATGATGTCATCAACGGTCTCCTGGCAGGTGTGGCAGACCCGGCCGTCCCGGCAGGCGCAGGCGCCGGGCAGAGCTCTGCGGACGATGGCGCGGACCCGGTGGCGCAGTGCGGGTTCGAGCAGCCGGCAGGTGGCCCGGGCGGCACGGTCGTCGTCGGCGTCGAGAATGGCGCTCAGGCGAAGGCTCACGGGGGGTCCTTCCGACCACGGCGGCACGACACAACGTCGAACCGCCGAAAATGAACCACCCATATCTGGGTGGCGGCCTCCCGATGACCGGGCGACCTCGAAAGGACCGGCGAAGCCGGTTACGATGACCGAAATATGGTCACGAGTCGTCGTAACGACTGACTGGGACGAACCCTAGAGCTCCGATACCGAGCCTGTCAATACCTCAGCGAGCACCACACCTCGGCGGGCACCACAGCTCGGCGGAGAGCACAGCTCAGCTCAGCCGGCACCACGCATCCGTCGCACCGGTCACCCGTGGATGACCCATCCGCCGCGGCCGGTGAGTGTGGGTGCCGGGCGCCAGGCCCCGCTGGGCAGCCAGCGGACCGCGCGCCAGCAGGACGGGCACGGTTGCCACACCCCGAGGCGGTCGCCGCGCTCGAGGAGCCCGGCGATCCCGACCCCGACCCGACCGGCCGTCAGCCCGGTGCCGGCGGGCACGTACCAGCCGCTCTGCTGGAACCGGTCCGCGACCGGCCGCAACGATCGGGTGACCCGCTCCCTGCGCTCATCCTCGGAGACGTCGTAGACGACGACCAGTGGTGTGTTCACCGGTTCGGATCGATCATCCGACGACCCATCCGTGGTCGGGCACGGTGTCGAGCGGGACTCCGTGCCAGCGCAGTCGGCAGTGCGGGCAGTATGGAACGATCACAAGGTGATCGTCCGGCTCGATGAGCTCGGTCAGGCGGGCGGCCAGGCTGTCCAGCCGTTCCGCCGGCAGCTCCAGGTCGTACACCGATCGCAGGATCTTCGGCCCATGCTGTTCCAGCGCCCTCGCGACCCTGCGGCGGCGTCGGTCGGAGGAGACGTCGAAGCTCACCAGTAATCCGCCACCGGGTCTGGTCATCGGTCGATCACCGCCAGTGGAAGGGCTCGTAGGGAACGTCGTCGGTCAGCCTCCTGCGCAGGGCGAGGCTCTGCTCGCGGATCAGAGTGGCGTAGGTGGTGCCGGGGGCCACCGTCCAGCTCCGCGCCGGGGCGTCCACCCGGGCCCGGAAGCGGGCGATGACCGCCGCGGTCCCTGCCGGACCGAGTCGCGGGCGCCCGGGTGCGGCATCCCCCGCGGTGTCGCCTCCGGGGTCGTCCGCGGAGCCGCGCTGCGTGCCGCCTCGCCGGGGCGTCGGGTCGATGGTGAGATCTTCGGGGCGGATCATGCGGAGTCCGAGCACTCCCAGGACGGTCGACTCGAGCAGGACCGCGCGCCATTCCTCCATCAGGTCGAACACCAGCGTCGGCCGGCCCGGTCGCGGGGCGTGCAGGAACGACACGTACGGATCGAGGCCGGCGGCGACGACCGCACCGAAGACGACCTCGCGCAGCAGCGCGGAGGTGTAGTTGACCAGGACGTTGACGAGATCGGGGTCGAATCGTTCACGACGCCGGAAACCGAGCTCGGCGGGAAGAAGAAGCCGGATTCCGCGGAAGTAGGCAGCGGACGCCGCTCCTTCGACGCCGATCAGTTCGGGGATCGACGTGGCGATGTCGACCGCCGCGCCGGCCGCGGCGATGCGTCGGGCCAACGCCCAGACATCCTCGGACACCTCGGCCGTTGCCGCCCGCCGACGCAGCAGGACATCCTGATTGTGGAGTTTTCCCCGGACGAACGCGCGGGCGAGTTCGAGCCGGGCCGGCTCATCGTGATGGAGGAGCAGCTGCCGCCGACGGGCGTCGATGTGTGACGCCCTCGGCGGTTCGAGCCGCCCGCGGACCCGGCCGTCCGCGCTGAGCAGCACCAGCGGTGCATCCTCGGCGAGGATGGCCGCCATCGCCGGTGTGGTGATTCCGACGTTGCCGAAGACGACGACCTCGCTGATCCGGCCGAGCGGAGCCGATGTGATGACCGCCTTGTCCCGGCTCACGACCAGCCGGCCGCCGCTGCGGCCGAGAACGAGGCCGTGACCGACGACGTACAGGGGGCGGCGCGTCGGCCGTTTTATCGACGGATTCGTCCACGGACTCGCCGGCGGGTTCGTCGGTCGGTTCATCTGGTTCATCTGGTTCACCTGATTCGTCGGTTGGTTCACCGTGCCCTCCGGTAGGCCGTCGTGCGGGCGAACGTCTCCTGCGGCCCGGTGTAGGCGGCCGGATCCGGCTGGGTGGTGCGGCGTTGGCGTCCGACGGACATCGGATGTGTCCACCCGGCGGTGGGTTCGGCCTCCCATCCGCCGTCCCGGTAGAAAACCCATCCCAGGAAGGAGAAACCCCGGTCGAAGCTTGAGATGTAGGTCTTCGTGGTGTTCATCTCCAGGTCCAGATCCGCCAGTGCGCGTCCGACGATGTGGGCCGCCGCGATCGCGCCGTCGACGTCGACGCAGAAGACCGCGATATCGTCGGCATAGCGCACAAGATTGCCGGGATTATGATGGACGTGCGTGTCGAAGGCGCGGAGATGAAGATTAGCAAGAGCGGGAGACAAGGGTGCCCCTTCCGGGATACCCTTGCTTCGTGGAATGATTCCGTGTTCGGTGAGCAGTGGTGCGGCTATCCAGCGGTCGATCAGTGTGGCTGCCTCACCGGCCAGCCCGGGAGGAAGAGCGGCCAGGAGAAGGTCATGGCGAATGCACGCGAAATAGTCTGCGACGTCGGTGCGCAGCACAGTCGTGCGCCCGGTATCCCGGCAGCGTTCTGCCTCGGCCAGCGCGTCGAGCCAGGACCGGCCCCGACGGTAGGCGAAGCTCACCTCCACGGACGCGGCGTCGAGCTGGTCGTGGCAGACCTCAAGGAAGGCGCGTTGGGCGATGCGGTCCCGCACGGTGGGCAGTCCGAGGGCTCTCCGCCGGCCGCCACGGTTGATCGTGGCCAGACGCAGCGGCTGCGGTTCATACGCGCCGGCTGTGAGTTGGTCCGCAAGGCGGTCGAGGCGTATGCCGAGTTGGCGGGCGAAGTCGGCGACGGAAAGGCCGTCGGCGCCCGGCATCCCACTGCCGGCGGCGACCCGTGCCCACGCCGCCCACAGCACCGCCGGCCGGCCCATGGCCGCCAGCACGTCCTGCGAGGCAGTCGGCGGTCGGGAGGTCGCGGGTCGCGGGGCGCCGTCTCCCGGCAGAGAATCGCCACCGGACGTCTGGTGGTGGCGCAGGGCGGTGGGTCGAGGTTCCGTCCGGCTGAACCAGCGGACCATGTTCCTCACTCCTTGCTCTTCTGCCACGACACTCCGGTGTCACGGACCAGCGCGGCGGTCGGTACCGCCGTCATCCCGTGCAGACGGACCAGACCCTCAACCACCACAACCTCCGACACGCCGACAAACGCGGGAGGTTGTGGTGGGAGATCGATATACTTTCTGACCTGCATCGATGTGCGGTCTATAGATCATCTGACCATGATCCTAAGGATCTTCGAATGGAGGTTCTGGTATGATCTTGCAAACCCGCAGGTCAGGAGGGGTACAATACGGACAGCGGTCTCCACGATCTACAAATCCGAGTCGGATTGAAACCTCGGCGGCCGAAGCGGCCAAAAGAGCCTTGAGTCTCCACGATCTACAAATCCGAGTCGGATTGAAACGCGAGACCCCATCCCCGCCCTGGCGGCGATGACGTCGTCTCCACGATCTACAAATCCGAGTCGGATTGAAACGAGTTGCGGCGGAAGTACGCCCGGATCTGGTCGTGTCTCCACGATCTACAAATCCGAGTCGGATTGAAACTGGGGGACCAGCGCGTTCCCTAGCAGGGCGGGGTCAGGTCTCCACGATCTACAAATCCGAGTCGGATTGAAACTCCTGCACCAACCCCGCATGCGCGGGGTGGGTCTCCACGATCTACAAATCCGAGTCGGATTGAAACTTTCACTGGGGGAGCACCGGGCTTGATCAGAGGGTCTCCACGATCTACAAATCCGAGTCGGATTGAAACCCCGCCCTAGCGGAGATGACGTCCTGCACCAACGTCTCCACGATCTACAAATCCGAGTCGGATTGAAACAGGGCTTAGGAGACGACTATCCCCCTAATCTTGGGGTCTCCACGATCTACAAATCCGAGTCGGATTGAAACTGGGGGTGATTGGGCACCGCCTCAGTGGCGGTCTCCACGATCTACAAATCCGAGTCGGATTGAAACGACGCCAAGAAGGAGCCCGATGATACCATCGAGCTGGTCTCCACGATCTACAAATCCGAGTCGGATTGAAACTACAGAACCGCCACCCTGCCCCTATTTGGGCCGTCTCCACGATCTACAAATCCGAGTCGGATTGAAACCCGGGACCGGAGCAGCTGCCGCTGCACGAGTCGGTCTCCACGATCTACAAATCCGAGTCGGATTGAAACCTTCCTCCTCCGATTGCTCGGAGGGGTCCGTTGTCTCCACGATCTACAAATCCGAGTCGGATTGAAACTTTACGACGATGCTCTCGATAACGTTCATTACCGGTCTCCACGATCTACAAATCCGAGTCGGATTGAAACATGACACCCAAGAGCAGCTGGAGGATATCCTCCTGTCTCCACGATCTACAAATCCGAGTCGGATTGAAACCACTGAGGCGGACCACCCCCATGGCAGGGGAAGGTCTCCACGATCTACAAATCCGAGTCGGATTGAAACCAGGCGTTAAACACCTGTGGGGGGTCCGTCTGGACCGTCTCCACGATCTACAAATCCGAGTCGGATTGAAACTTGGCGGCCATGGCGGCCAAGACGGCGGGGGTGGTCTCCACGATCTACAAATCCGAGTCGGATTGAAACCGCTTCAACACTTCAGGGCGTGAATGCCCTGAAGTCTCCACGATCTACAAATCCGAGTCGGATTGAAACCACTGGGGTGCCACCGCCGGAGCGGTGGCAGAGGTCTCCACGATCTACAAATCCGAGTCGGATTGAAACCACTTCAGGGCGTGAATGCCCTGAAGCTTAGTGTCTCCACGATCTACAAATCCGAGTCGGATTGAAACGGGGGTTTCCCCTCCACCCCCACCAGCTGTAGTCTCCACGATCTACAAATCCGAGTCGGATTGAAACACTAAGGACAAAGTCCTTCGTGCCTATGAGCGTGTCTCCACGATCTACAAATCCGAGTCGGATTGAAACCGTACCCGGCTTGAACGGTAGGTCGGCCTCGATGGTCTCCACGATCTACAAATCCGAGTCGGATTGAAACAACTGTCGGGTGGGCGTGAGCCCCTCCCCAGTCTCCACGATCTACAAATCCGAGTCGGATTGAAACTTTGAGGCAAATGACCTCCCTGGTCTCAGGCGGTCTCCACGATCTACAAATCCGAGTCGGATTGAAACCACTACTGCCAGGGCCAGCACGGCCCATGGTGGTCTCCACGATCTACAAATCCGAGTCGGATTGAAACGTCGCGAGCGACCTCCAGGAGTTCACAAACCGGTCTCCACGATCTACAAATCCGAGTCGGATTGAAACTCCATGGGGACTCTCTTTCGGGGTGGCCGAAAGGTCTCCACGATCTACAAATCCGAGTCGGATTGAAACCGCAACGTTGAGCGATTCACCCCGATTTTTTGTGAAAGTCTCCACGATCTACAAATCCGAGTCGGATTGAAACAACCACATTTTTCTTTCCTCCTGCATCGAGAGGG
>NZ_CAUVXG010000058.1:0-1141 GCF_963555885.1 Protofrankia sp. Cr2 | reverse complement strand
CCTCCTCTGTGGGGTATGACCCAGAGAGGAATGTCTCCACGATCTACAAATCCGAGTCGGATTGAAACGAGGTCGCGAGCGACCTCCAGCAGATCGTAAACGTCTCCACGATCTACAAATCCGAGTCGGATTGAAACGCCAGCGTGGCAAGGCGTGCCTGCCCGGCAGGGGGTCTCCACGATCTACAAATCCGAGTCGGATTGAAACTGCCCGAGCGGCCGGAGGCCGCTCGGGATCGATCGTCTCCACGATCTACAAATCCGAGTCGGATTGAAACCTCCAAGCACGTACAGTATGCTAAGCAGCATTATCTTTGTCTCCACGATCTACAAATCCGAGTCGGATTGAAACCCCCACATTGGGGGGCCACCGTGGCCGGAGGGTCTCCACGATCTACAAATCCGAGTCGGATTGAAACGCTGGGTCATCGGGACCAGCCTCACAATCTTTGGTCCCCGCGATCTACAAATCCGAGTCGGGTTGAGGTGGAGGGGGCAGAGCTGGTGGGAGTTGCCGGCGCTGTGGTGGTGACCGGACCAGGTTCGGTTGATGATCGGCGCGAGTTTGTTGTACGGTACGGTTTTCGGCCGGATTGGCGTGCCTAACAACAAACTCGCGCCGATCTTGGCTGACGTTCGGTTGGGTCGGTGGGCGGACGTGTCGATTATCCGGAGAGGGAGCTTTCAGGAGACAGGTATCAGCGATTTTCAAATCCGAGTCGGATTGAAACGCCTCCAGCTGCTGCTCGGTAGCATTAGCCTTTTGTCCCCGCGATCTACAAATCCGAGTCGGATTGAAACCGCACGCGCGATGGCGATGAGGTGGATGAAGTGGGTTCCCGTGATCTACAAATCCGAGTCGGATTGAGGTGGAGGGGAGCAGATCCGGTGGGAGTTGCCGGCGCTGTGGTGGTGACCGGACCAGGTTCGGTTGATGATCGGCGCGAGTTTGTTGTACGGTACGGTTTTCGGCCGGATTGGCGTGCCTAACAACAAACTCGCGCCGATCTTGGCTGACGTCCGGTTGGGTCGGTGGGCGGACGTGTCGATTATCCGGAGAGGGAGCTTTCAGGAGACAGGTATCAGCGATTTTCAAATCCGAGTCGGATTGAAACGTGGTTCGAGGTTACCGAGGTCGATCA
>NZ_CAUVXG010000057.1:18856-28800 GCF_963555885.1 Protofrankia sp. Cr2 | reverse complement strand
GGTGGGTGGGGTGGGCGGCGCCGTCGCCACCTATCTCGCCGCGGCTGGCGTCGGGCGGCTGGTCCTCGTGCATCCCGGCGCCCTCGAGATACCCGACCTCAACCGACAGACGCTTATGCGACCCGACCGGGTCGGTGACCCGCGGGTGGCCTGCGCCGCCGACACACTGCGGGTCCACTATCCCGACGTCACGGTCGAGGTGTGGGATCGCGACCTGTTCGACCCGCACATGCCCGGTCTCGTCGCCGGTTCGGACGTGGTGGTCGACGCCCGCCACAACTTCCCCGAACGTTTCCGGATCAACCGGATGTGCCTGGATCTGGGCGTGCCGCTGGTCTTCGCGGCGATGAACACCACCGAGGCCCAGCTGTTCACGGTCGCGGTAGGCGGGCCGTGCCTGCGCTGCGTGTTCGCCGACGGAGACCCGCAGTGGGACCCGCTCGGTTTCCCGGTGCTCGGTGCGGTCGCCGGCACCGTGGGATGCCTCGCCGCGATGGAAGTGATCAAAACGGTCGCCCGGTTCGGCGAGAGGTTGACCGCCAGGCTGCTCGCCTTCGACCTGTGGGACATGGACTTCCGCTCGTTCGCCGTGGCCCGTGATCCGGACTGTGCCGACTGCGGGGCACACCGGTCGGAGGTGTACCAGCTGCACCGCCGGGAGCCGACCCCGATCGGGGCGGGTCTGCCCGGCCCGCGTGGCACCGACGATCCACGCTGACGACGATGATCTACTTTGACCACAACGCCACCACCCCGGTCGACCCGCGGGTGCTGGCCGCGATGCTGCCGCTGTTCTCCGAGCAGTGTGCGAACGCCTCCAGCGGTCACGTCGCGGGCCGCGCGGTCGCCCGGCTCGTCGAGCAGGCCCGGGGGCAGGTCGCGGCGCTGGTGGGGGCGAACCGGCGTAACGTCGTGTTCACCAGCGGGGCCACCGAGGCGGCTAATCTCGCGATCGGCGGCGTCCTGGCCGGCGCCGGCTCCCCGCGCCGTCGCATCCTGGTGGCGGCCACCGAACACAAGGCCGTCCTGGCCGCGGCTGCGCGGGCCGCGAGCATCCACGGGGGCACGGTCGGATTGGTCCGGGTGTTGCCCGACGGCACCCCGGATCTCGATCACCTGGCCGTGTCGCTGTCGTCGGATGTCGTGCTGGTCGCGGTGATGGCGGCCAACAGCGAGACCGGCGCGATCGCGGACGTCGGGCGGGCCGCCCAGCTCGCGCACGGCGCCGGCGCCCTGTTCCTCTGCGACGTCACGCAGGCCGCGGGCAAGATTCCGGTGGCGCTGGATGCCTGCGAGATCGACCTCGCGGTGCTGAGCGCACACAAGATCTACGGCCCCAAGGGGGTCGGCGCGCTGGTGGCCAGCCGGCGACTGCAGGACCGTCTGACACCGCTGATCGTCGGCGGGGGTCAGGAACGTGGTTTGCGCAGCGGCACGATCAACAGTGCCGGCATCGTCGGATTCGGCCAGGCTGCGACGATCGCCGCGGTGGAACTGGCCGCCGACGCCGATCGCCTGCGCCGCCTGACCGCGCTGCTGCACCATCTGCTCACCGAGAGACTCGACGGCGTCGAGCTCAACGGCCCGACCGTCACCCGGCTGCCCAACACCCTGAACCTGCGGTTCCTCGACGCTGAGGCCGACGCGGTCATGACATCCATGCCGCAGGTGGCCGTATCGGCGGGCAGCGCCTGCCAGGGGTCGAGTACCGAACCGTCCCACGTGCTGACGGCGATGGGCCTGGGTGCCACCGCCGCGTCGCAGAGCCTGCGCTTCAGCCTTGGTCGCCCCTCCACCGCCGAGGAGGTGCACGCCGCGGTCGGCCATGTCGTCACCGCCGTCGACCACGTCCGCTCCCTGCGCGCTGATTGAGGGGTCGGTGGTTTCGGCTGTTCTGACGACCGCTTTCACCTACCGCCGCGCAGGCGGAGCCGGAGTGGGCGGTGGTTCCGGTCGTCCTGACAGCCGCTTCCACCTACCGCTGCGCGGGCAGAAGGTTGAGGAAGCCGGGCGGTACGTGGCTGGCCAGCCAGACGCCGTTGGCGCTGCGCTGGAATCGGTGGCCGGCCTGGTGCATCGCGCCCGAGTCGACGGTGAGGATGACCGGTTGGCCCCGGCGGGCACCGACTCGTCCTGCCGTGTCCGAATCAGCGGACAGGTGGACGTCGTGGCGTCCCATCGGGCGCAGTCCCTCCCGGCGGATCGCGGGCAGGAAGGACCCGATCGTGCCGTGAAAGAGCACCTCTGGCGGCGTCGTCGTCGCCAGACCGAGCTCGACCTGCACGGAATGGCCCTGGTTGGCGCGGATGCGCCGCCCGGTGTCGTCGACAGCGAAACGCTGCTTGTCGCTTGTCGCCACGACCTCGTCGAGCTCGGCACGGCTGATCGGGAAACCGGACCGGGCGCAGGCGTCGAGCAGATCGGCCACGGATGTCCATCCAGCGGTATCGAGAACGATGCCGATGGCGTCGGGCGCGTGCCGCAGATGGCGGGACAGGTAGCGTGACACCCGCTCCGCGCGACGCGCGTTCATATCTACCATAACGTCCAGACTATCCGAGTCATGGACCGGACACCTGCGGTCAGGACCGGACGCGGGGTGCCTGGTTCCGGCTGACGGTGTCGATGATCTGTGCGGTCGGGCCGACGACGAGGATCTCGTCACCTGGCCGCAGCCGAGTGTGGCGGGTGGGCCGGTAGTTGGGCGTGCGGTCGGGGGTGCCGTCGTGCTCGGATGATGTGGCGACCGCGAGCATCCGCGTCCCGGTCGACAGCTCCTGCAGGGTCGGGCCGTCCAGGCCACCGCCGGCGACCACGGTGATCCGGGCGACCAGGAAGGGCTCGCGATCGACGTAGAAGGTGCTCACCACTTCGTAGTCGAGGGCGGCGCCGACGAACCACGGGGTGGCCAGCGCGGATGCACTGCGGGCGGTGTGGATGGCGAACCTGCGTTCGGCTTCGTCGGCAAGGGTGGTGTCGAAGATGCGCAGCACCACCCGCAATCCGGGCTCGCCATCGCCATCGGATCCGGGGGTGCTGGTCCGCACCGGGTCGATCCCCGACCGGCGCCGGCGCGTGCGTCCGCGCCGCTGCTGGCGCTGTGGTCGACGGCCAGCGCGACGACGATCCGAGTGATGATCGTTGAATGCCTCCCGCGCGGACAGCACAGCCTCCAGGTTCGCCACGTCGTCGCTGGTCACTGCGGCGAGGGTGGTGGCCCGGGCGAGTCCGGCCTCCATCAGGGTCGCGCGGACGGTGGCGTCACCGAACACGACCGGCACCTTGAGGTCGCGGACCACCGAAAGGAAGCGGTTGTTCTCGTCCCGTTCGACGATCACGACGTCCCGGCCGGCGGTGACGAGACCTTCCACGGTGGCCAGCCCCACCGAACCGAGTCCGCAGACGATCACGTGGTCACGTACGGTGGTGGCGCGTCCGTGGCCGATTGTCCGTTCCAGGCGGCGACTGATGATCACATTGGTGATGAACGCGTACACGACCGCGATGGACAGCGCGCCGACGAGGATCAGAGCGATGCCGAATGCTTGTAACCAGGATGTCGCCGCACCGAAGTTGAAGTCGCCGTAGCCGACGGTGGCCATGGTGGTGACGGTCAGATAGAACGCATCGAGAGGTCCGAAGTCCGCCGGTGCGACCGGATCGTTGTCGGCATAGGTCAGGCTCAGCACCAGCGTGCCGATGGCCATGATGGTCAGCACCGCGCCGAGGGCGAGCCGGAACGGCCGGTCGAACTCGGCTGCGGTGGTCACGGCGAGGTCCCGTATCCAGGCGTGCGGGCGGCGGCGGCGGCCCGCACGGCCCGCACGGCCCGCACGGCCTGACGCTGGGTCGGTGTGGGCTACCGACAGGTTCGCCAGCGCGTTGACGTCGTCCGTGCTGCTGACCCGGACGCCGTTGTCGGCGAAGTCCGCCAGCCTGCCGAGCAGGGCGATGCGGTCGCCAGGGGCGACAAATGTGTCACGGCTTGGACATATCTCCACCTGCCGCGCACCCGGTCTGCGCAGTGCCACCGGTGTCAGATTGCCGAAGACCTGCCGGCAGGCCCCGGCTGCGCTGACCGGGACGTCCACCACCGTGAAGATCTCCGACCCGAGCCGGAACGCATGCCGGACGTCGGAGCGGATGCATGCCTCGACGAAGCTGTGGCCGGCCTTCTCCGCGAGGTTCAGCACGCGCACGGTGGGCAGGGCCGCGCCGAGCTGGTCGCCGAGCTGGGCATTGGTGACCCGCACGACAAGGCGCAGCTCGGGGGCGATCTCGGTGGCGACCAGCGCCGTCTCAAGGTTGTCGAGGTCGATGTCGTGGCAGGCGATCAGCGCCACCGCGCCTGCGATCGACGCCTGCCGCAGCGCGTCCCCCGTATGAGCCGAGTCGGCCAGGACGGGGACATCCCACCGCTCAAGGCGCTGCCGCAGCGGACCGACGTCGCGCCTCTCGATGACGACGACCGCCACCCCTGCGGTGTGCAGCTGTTCGGCGATCCGGAAACCCAGGTCGTTCAATCCGCAGACGATGACATGCCCGGAGACGATCTGGCTGAACGCATGGCCGGACACGACCCTCACCACACCTCCGCATGCACGCTGGACCCGGCCGTTCTGGCCGCAGTATGCCGTCCCTGTGCCCGGTCCGGGTCAGGCCCAGCCGTGCGGACCTGGCCGTGCGGACCTGACCGTGCGGATCTGACTGTGTATACCGGCGCATGCGGAGCGGCGCGTGGCTGCGCACGCGTTCGTCGCCCTGGGCATACTCCAGGGCGACGAAGGACGGAGTCGGTGGCACCGGCCGGGAGTGGGTGCGGTCACGGGTGCGGTCACGGGACGGGAGAACCACACGGGATGCCAGCGGTGGAGCCGTGGCGTGGATCGGTGCTGGAAGCGGTGTTGGAACGGATCACCTATGCCAACGAGGAGAGCGGTTACACCGTCGCTCGCGTCGACACCGGTCGGTCGGGTGATCTGATCACGGTGGTGGGCGCGCTGCTGGGTGCGCAGCCCGGTGAGTCGTTACGCATGCGCGGTCGATGGGGCTCGCACCCGCAGTACGGTAAGCAGTTTCACGTCGAGGATTACACGACCGTGTTGCCGGCCACGGTTGCGGGTATCCGCCGCTATCTCGGTTCGGGGCTCATCAAGGGAATCGGGCCGAAGCTCGCCGAGCGGATAGTCGAGCATTTCGGGGTCGCCACACTGGACGTCATCGAACAGGAGCCGGAACGGCTGATAGAGGTTCCCAAACTCGGACCCAAACGCACGAAGGCGATTGCAGCCGCATGGGAGGAACAGAAGTCGATCAAGGAGGTGATGGTTTTCCTCCAGGGTGTCGGGGTGTCCACCTCGCTGGCGGTGCGGATCTTCAAGCAGTATGCCGACCGCTCCATTGACGTGGTGCGCACAGAGCCGTACCGGTTGGCAACCGACGTGTGGGGAATCGGCTTTCGGACGGCGGACACGATCGCCAAGGCCGTCGGGATTCCCCATGACAGCCCGCAGCGCATCAAGGCCGGTCTTGCGTTCACCTTGTCGGAGGCCACCGGGGACGGCAACTGCTTCCTGCCCGAACACCAGTTGATCGCCGAGGCGATAAAGATCCTGCAGGTCGACACCGGAGCGGTGATCGAGTGCCTGGGCGAGCTCGTGGCGGAGGAGGGCGTTGTCCGCGAGGAGATCCCCGGGGAGGACCCGGCCGAACCGATCGCCGCGATCTATCTGGTTCCCTTCCACCGTGCGGAGATTTCCCTGGCGGGCCAGCTGCTGCGGCTGTTGCGGACCCAGCGCGACGCGATGCCGTCCTTCGTCGAGGTCGACTGGGACGCCGCCCTGGCCTGGCTGCGGGATCGGACCCGGGCCGAGCTCGCGCCGGCGCAGGCGGCGGCGGTGCGGTTGGCCCTGACCGAGAAGGTCGCCGTGCTCACCGGCGGACCCGGGTGCGGCAAGAGTTTCACCGTGCGCTCGGTGGTCACCCTGGCCCGCGCCAAGGGCGCGAAGGTCGTGCTCGCCGCGCCGACCGGCCGGGCCGCCAAGCGGCTCGCCGAGCTGACCGGGCATGAGGCGGCCACCGTGCACCGGCTGTTGGAACTGCGACCGGGCGGGGACGCGGCCTACGACCGCGACCGTCCCCTGGACGCCGATCTCGTCGTCGTCGACGAGGCGTCGATGCTGGATCTTCTGCTGGCCAACAAGCTCGTCAAGGCGGTCCCGCCCGGGGCGCATCTGCTCCTGGTCGGGGATGTCGACCAGCTGCCCTCCGTCGGCGCCGGCGAGGTCCTGCGTGATCTGCTGGCCGACGGCACGCCCATTCCGCACGTGCGGCTCACCCAGATTTTCCGTCAGGCGCAGGAGTCCGGTGTCGTGACCAACGCGCACCGCATCAACAAGGGAGACCATCCGCTGGTACGCGGCCTGTCCGACTTCTTCTACTTCGCCGCGGACGAGGCGCAGGACGCCGCGCGGATGACCGTCGACGTCGTGGCCCGCCGCATTCCGCTGAAGTTCGGGCTCGACCCGCGCCGGGACGTGCAGGTGCTCGCGCCGATGCACCGGGGCCCGGCCGGGGCCGGGGCGCTGAACGTCCAGCTTCAGGAGGCACTGACCCCGTCGCGCCCGGACCTGCCCGAACGCCGGGTCGGCGGGCGGGTCTTCCGGATCGGGGACAAGGTGACCCAAATCCGCAATAACTATGACAAGGGCGCCAGTGGCGTCTTTAATGGAACTCTCGGGGTGGTGACCGCACTCGACCTCGACGAACAGAAGCTCACGGTGCGCACAGACGAGGAGGAGGACGTCGACTACGAGTTCATTGAACTCGACGAACTCGTGCACGCCTATGCCGTGACCATCCACCGGTCGCAGGGTAGTGAGTACCCGGCGGTGGTCATCCCGGTTACCACCAGTGCGTGGATGATGTTGCAGCGGAACCTGCTCTACACTGCGGTCACCCGGGCCCGCCGGTTGGTGGTCCTGGTCGGGTCACGACGGGCGATCGGGCAGGCTGTCCGAACGGTGAGCAGCGGACGCCGTCATACCGCTCTCGACCATCGGCTACGGATGTCCGACGAATACTGAACACCTGGTGGGTGTGTAGGTGCGAGCAAGCGGGCGTGGATGCGGGCCATATCCTCGACGGTTGGTGGAGAGCTGTTTGCCGGCATGGCGTTTGTCAGCATGATCGTGATCATTTTTATTCACTTCGGTTTTGTGGGGTAACGATGGGAAGTCGAAGTCGCGAACGGCGGCGAGCCAAGCAGCAGGCGCGCGACGACCGGGCCGCCGGCTCCGGTCCAGGTACACGTCCAGGTCCCGGTCCCACGTCCGGTCCTGGTCCCGGTGCCTTCCGGTCGGCCCGTCATGATTTCGACGCTTACCAGCAGGATCGACAGACCGCCGATGCGCTGGTCAGCGCGGCCATGCACGCACAGCACACGCAGGACGGCATGGAGCTGTCCCGGTGCATCGTGCTGTTGACCGAACCTCCGGTCGGGTCCGCCAGGCGGCGGTTGGTCGACCGGGCACTCGTGGGCTGGCTGAACCGCATGGTGGAACGTGCGTGGGACAATGGCTGGCAGCCGGCGGACCTCGTGCGGACCGTCAGCCGGGAGTGCGGTGCGCGTCAGCTGCGGATGACGGTCGACGCGATCGCCGGTCAGATGCGTCGGTATGCCGCATCCACCGTGGACGAGCGCTGGGAGGCACAGCTCGCGGCGGTCGAAGCCACCGTCTGGTGGGCCGATGACGATGGCTGGCTGGACGCCTGGGGCGAGCGCGAAGGCGAGGATCGGGTTGGGGTGGTCACCTGCGCCGTGACGGTCCTCGGGATCATCGGTGCTTTGCCCCCGCTCGCGCAGCTGTGCCCGCCGCCCGGCACCGCGCGTCGCGGGACGCTGCATCCCGACCGAACGGCTGGTCGGACGGTCAACGCGCGCATGCTCGACCGGGTCCGCGCGCTGCTGGCCAAGGCCGAGTCGACCGGCTTCGCGCAGGAGGCCGAGGCGCTGACCGCGAAGGCCCAGGAGCTCATGGCCCGGCACAGCATCGACTACGCCCTGCTGGCGGCCGAGACCGGGTCGCGCGACGAACCGACCGGCCGTCGGGTCGGCGTCGACAATCCCTATGAGACGCCCAAGGCGCTTCTGCTGGACAAAGTGGCCAGCGCCAATCGCTGTCGGGCGGTGTGGACGAAGCATCTCGGTTTCGCCACGGTGCTCGGCTTCGAGTCCGATCTCGACGGCGTCGAGTTGCTCTACACCTCGCTGTTGGTGCAGGCGACCACGGCCATGACGCGGGAAGGCTCCCGCCAGGACCGCTACGGGCGGTCGCGGACCCGTTCGTTCCGCCAGTCTTTCCTCACCGCCTTCGCCGTCCGGATCGGCGAGCGGCTGCAGGTCGCGACCGACAAGGCGGGGGCTGATGCGGTCGCCGAAACGGGTCGGGACCGTCTCCTGCCCGTCCTGGCCGCGCGGGATGACACCGTCCGGGAGGCGACCGAGACGATGTTCCCGGGAGTCGTGTCGCGGCCGGTGACAGCCAACGACCGGGAGGGGTGGCTCTCGGGTCGGGCCGCGGCCGAGCTCGCATCCCTGAACTCCCGCACCGAGGTGACCGACACCCGGCCCGGATGATGCTCGGCCGGCGCCGCCGACGGTCCTCTGCTGGTGGAGATACCTTGCCAAATCGTGTAATTAATAAGAGGATCTCTTTGCTGGCTGGCGAACGGCGGCTCCCGGCGTGGCCGGCGCGGGCCAGCGCGTCCCCTGGGCACACGGGCGCGTGCGCGCAGCGGTGATTGCGTGCCTGTCGGTCCTCTAGCGTAAAGGAGCTGGTCTGGTGCGTCGCACCCTGTTCGAACCTGAGCACGAGGAGTTCCGCGCGCTCGCACGGACGTTCTTCGAGAAGGAGTGCGTCCCGCACACCACCGAGTGGGAGCATGCCGGTGTTGTCGACCGGGAGGTCTGGCGCAAGGCGGGCCGTGCGGGTCTGCTGTTGTGGTCGGTCCCCGAGGAGTTCGGCGGCGCCGGGGTCGACGACTACCGGTTCAGCGTGATCCTCGCGGAGGAGTTCTGGGCCACCGGAACCGTCGGTTTCGGCTTTGGGCTGCAGAACGACGTGATGCCGCCGTACATCATCACGCTGACCACCGACGAGCAGAAGGCGCGCTGGTTGCCCGGCTCGGTGAGCGGGGACATCATCTGGGCGCTGGGGCTGAGCGAGCCCGGTGCCGGCTCGGACGTGAAGGCGATCCGCACGACCGCGCGCCGCGACGGTGACAGCTATGTCGTGTCGGGTTCGAAGACGTTCATCACCAACGGGCTGCTGTGCGACAAGGTGGTCGCTGCGGTCAAGACCGACCCGGACGCCGGTCACCGTGGCATCAGCCTGCTCGTCATCGATGCGGATGCACCGGGCTTCAGCCGCGGCCGCAAGCTCGACAAGATCGGCCAGAAGGCGCAGGACACCGCTGAGCTGTTCTTCGACGAGGTGCGGGTGCCCGTGTCGAACCTGCTCGGGCAGGAGAACCGTGGCTTCTACCACCTGATGGAGAGCCTTGGAACGGAGCGGCTCGGCGCGGGTGTCACCGCTGTGGCCATCATGAAGCGGGCCTTGGCGCTGACCGTGGAGCAGGTGCGTACCCGCAAGGCGTTCGGGACGACGATCGGTTCGTTCCAGAACACGCGGTTCGAGCTCGCCGCGATGAAGACCTTGTGTGACGTTGCGCAGGCATACGTGGACACGGCGGTGCGCGCACACCTCGACGGCGAGCTCAGCGCCGTCGACGCCGCCGGTCTCAAGCAGTGGACGACCGACACGCAGTGCGACGTCGTTGACCGTTGCCTGCAGCTGTTCGGCGGCTACGGCTATATGAACGAGTACGAGATCGCCCGTTTGTGGCGGGACGGCCGAGTGCAGCGGATCTACGCCGGCTCCAAC
>NZ_CAUVXG010000057.1:15633-18399 GCF_963555885.1 Protofrankia sp. Cr2 | reverse complement strand
GCCCTGTGGGCGCCCAACAGCCCTGACTGGATCATCGTGCAGTGCGCCAGCGCGCTCGCCGGCACGGTCCTCGTCCCGATCAACACCTCGCTGCGGGACGAGGAGGTCCGTCACGAACTGCGACAGTCCGGCGTGAGGCTTGTCATCGCGGCAGCCGAACACCGAGGCTCCCCGCTGCTTGAACGTGCGCAGACCCTGGCCGGCGAGCTGCCCGGGCCGGTGCGGGTCCAGCCGCTGGAGAAGCTGGCGCACGCGCTGACGCGTCGCTCTGGGCCGCTGCCCGCGGTCCCGCCCGCGACACCTTTTCTCATTCAGTACACCTCAGGGACCACCGGGCGGCCCAAGGGCGCCGTACTGTCGCACTTCGCCGCGCTCAACACCGCCCGTATCGCCGGGCGGGTCTTCGCGGCACCGCTGGTGTGGTGCTCCGGGCTGCCCCTGCATCATGTGGGCGGTTCGGTATCCGGCGTGCTGATGACGTTCGCCGCAGCGGGAACGATGGTCCTGGCTCCGGGGGGCTTCGACCCGGCCCGCACCCTGCAGCTGGTGGAGCGGGCGCATGTCAGCGCACTCGGCGCCGTCCCGACGATGCTGTACGACCTGCTGGCCTACCCCGACCTCGCCCGATATGACATCAGTAGCCTCCAGGTCATCCAGACCGGCGGAACGACAGTTCCACCCGCCTTGATTCGCCGCACCGAAGCAGTGCTCAGCTGCCGTGTCATCATCTCCTACGGTCAGTCCGAAGCGCCCAACGCAACCGCGTGCCTTCCTTCGGACAGCGACGTGGTGAAGGCCGAGACGCTGGGTCGGGCGTTGCCACAGCGGGAGGTGCGCATCATCCGGCCAGGCACCGCGGGGACCACGGCCGACCTCGGCGAGCATGGCGAGCTGTGGATCCGCTCGCCGCTGAACATGAGCGGATACCACGACGATCCCGAGGCGACCAGCCGGACGCTCGATGGCGAGGGCTGGTTGCACACCGGTGACCTGTGCGCCATGGATGCGACCGGAGTCCTGCGGATCCACGGACGCATCCGCGACGTCATCATCCGCGGCGGGGAGAACATCTACCCGCGCGAGGTGGAAGAGGTGTTGCTGGAGCACCCCGGCGTGGCGGACGCGGCGGTGGTCGGCGCACCCGATGAGCGCCTCGGTGAGGTTCCGGTTGCGTTCATCGTGCGTGCCACCGGTGATCTGACCGGTGCTGCCGATGTGACCAGTGCGGTCGACGCCGAGGAGCTGGCGACGTTCGCGCGGTCCCGGCTTGCCTACTTCAAGGTGCCGGTGGACTGGCATGTCGTCGACGCCCTTCCCCGCACGGCGTCGGGCAAGGTCCGCAAATTTCTCCTGCGGGAGACGATCAGGCCGGCGTCACCGCCCGTGAGCTAGGGACCGGTCCGGTCCGGTGCCTGGGCTGGCCATCGTTGCGGTCCGGCCGGCGTAATCGGACGGATCCCTCCTCCGACGGTTACGCAGGCGGTACCGGTGGACGCATGGCGTGATCGCATTTACTCTCGGTAGTGGGTCAGTCTCGACTGGAAACGTTGCCGTGAATGGGTCAGCGGCCCTGCCGGCCCCGGTCCCGGGGTTTCCCGGCCAGCTCGGTGGAGGGGGATCGCAACATGCACAGAACGCTGATCGTTGCCAAAATCGAACCCGGTTCCCACAAGGATGTCGCACGTATCTTCGCAGAGTCCGACGCCACCGGTCTGCCGCGCGTGGCCGGTGTCGTCCACCGTTCACTCTACTCACTCGGGGATCTCTACGTACATCTTCTGGAAACCGTCGACGATGGCCGGCAGACGGTGGAGAACGCACGCGGTCACGAGGAGTTCAAGCGCGTCAGCGACCACTTGGCGCAACATATTCGGCCGTACCTGAAGACATGGCGTTCGCCCACGGACGCGATGGCGCACTGTTTCTACACCTTTGAGACGGCGCCTCAGGGGGAGGCCGCGTGAAGACCGCCACCGTCACGGCGAAGGCCGCGACCTGGACCCGGTGCGGGTCCTGTGCGGCACTCATCTACGGCAAGCGGCTGGCCCGCAATCTGCTCGTGTGTCCCGAATGCGGTCACCACAGCCGGCTCACGGCGTCGCAGCGGGTAGACCAGCTCCTTGACGCGGGCAGTTTCGCGCCGTTGCCGATCGAACCCGTGCCCTTCGACGTCCTGGGCTTCACCGATACCCGGCCCTACCCCCGGCGCTGGGAGGCCGCACGCAGGGAGACCTCACTTGCCGAGGCGGTGCTGTGCGGCACGGCCAGCATCGGTGGCTACCCCCTCGTCGCAGCTGTCATGGATTTCCGTTTTCTGGGCGGGAGTCTCGGGTCGGCGGTAGGGGAAATGATTACCCTCGCCGTCGAACGTGCCGTGGACGACGCGCTCGCGCTGCTCATCGTCGCGACCTCCGGTGGCGCTCGGATGCAGGAGGGATGTCTGTCGTTGATGCAGATGGCCAAGACCGGCATCGCCATCCAGCGGCACCGGGAACAGGGCCTGTTGTCCATCAGTCTGGTGACCGACCCCACCTATGGCGGTGTGGCCGCATCATTTGCGACCAACACCGACGTGATTGTTGCCGAGTCCGGGAGCCGCATGGGTTTCGCCGGTCCCCGCGTCATCCGGCAGACCATCGGGCAGGAACTTCCCGCCGAGTTCCAGAGCAGTGGGTTTCTCGCCAGCAAGGGCCAGGTCGACATCGTCGCCGACCGGGCGGACCTTCGGACCTACCTGACCCGCTTGCTCTCGGCTGGGCAACGGGC
>NZ_CAUVXG010000057.1:0-15189 GCF_963555885.1 Protofrankia sp. Cr2 | reverse complement strand
GGTCATCACCGACCCGGAGCGGTTGGTCCAGCGGGACCCATGGGAGACCGTACGGCTCGCCCGTGACACGGCCCGTCCGACCGTCGAGGATTATCTCGCCCGTTCCTTCGACACCTTCGTTGAACTGCGCGGAGACCGCCTGTACGGCGACTGCCGCGCGGTGGTCGCGGGCCTAGCGGAGATCGACGGACTCGCCGTGGCGGTTGTCGGGACGCAGAAGGGGCACTCGACCGCGGATCTCATCGCGAACAACTTCGGCATGCCGCAGCCCGAGGGCTACCGCAAGGCCATGCGCGTGATGTCGCTTGCGGCACGGCTCGGGTTGCCCGTGATCACCCTGATCGACACCCCCGGCGCCTACCCCGGGCGCGAGGCTGAGGAGAGGGGCCAGGCGTCCGCGATCGCGCACGCCATCCAGCGGATGTCGGCGTTCGCGACCCCGATCATTGCTGTGATCACTGGTGAGGGTGGCAGCGGTGGCGCGCTCGCGCTGGCCGTCGCCGACCGCGTCCTCGTGGCGGAGAACGGCGTCTTCTCGGTCATCAGCCCGGAGGCATGCTCAGCGATCCTGTGGAACGATGCCCATGCTGCTGCGCAGGCGGCGCGTGCGCTCGGTCTCACCGCCCCGTCGTTGTTGCGCCTGGGCATCGTCGACGCGGTGGTGCCGGAGCCGCTCGGGGGGGCGCAGGCGGATCATGGAGCCGCCGCTGACCTGCTGCGGGCCGCGGTGGGAGAAACGCTGCGGCCTCTGCTGTCGGTGCCGGCGGCCGAACTCGTCAACGCTCGGCGGGCGCGTTTCCGTCGTTTCGGCCAGGCAGCCGTGGTGACCCCGGCCGCATTCACACCGTGCCAGCCGCAGCCGCAGCCGGAGTCGCAGCCGGAGCCGTACGAAAAGGAGACGGCCGCATGAGACAGGGCAGCGGGACCGATCAGCGCCAGCACGTTCTCGGTTGTCTGCACGAGCATGCCAGGCGGCTGGCCGATGAACTACCGGGACGCCTCGGCCGCATCCGTGTCTGTTCCGGAGATGTGATTATCGAGGTCGAATGGGCGCCGATCGCGCTTGCGGCGGCCGTGCCGGCCCAGCTGGAACCGGCCGCGGCGCTCGTTTCGGCGCTCGAACCCGCCGGGGCCATCGATTCCCGGGCCATCGGCTCCCAGGACGCCGACTCCGGGAACACAGTCGTCGTCTCCGCCCCGCTCGTCGGAACCTTCTACCACGCCCCCGAGCCGGGGGCGGAACCCTACGTCGCCGTGGGGAAGGTCATCGAGGCCGGCGCGACCATCGGCATCATCGAGGCGATGAAACTACTGAACCCGGTGACCGCGGATACCGGCGGGACGGTGGCCCGGATCTGCGTCGAGAACGGGGAAGCGGTCGAGTTCAGCCAGGTTCTCGTTGAAATCACGCCGCACCACTGACGGACCGCCGGGTAAGGCACGATGGCAGAACCGCCTCGCCCGGCGGCCCCGAGGGGCGCCCGGTCCTTTTTCCGCTGGGGGTTGTGGAGTTGTTCCAGAAAATTCTCATCGCGAACCGAGGCGAGATTGCGTTGCGGGTCGCCCGGGCATGCCGTGAGCTCGGCGTGCGGACAGTCGCCGTCTATTCGACCGCGGACGCCGATTCCGTCGTGCGGCGATACGCCGACGAGGCCGTGTGTATCGGGCCGCCGCCACCACGGCGCAGCTACTGCAATGTCGCCGCCATCATAGAAGCGGCCAAGATGACGGAGGCCGATGCCATCCATCCTGGTTACGGATTTCTGTCCGAGGACCCGGACTTCGCCGAGATCTGCGCGGACAACGGTCTGGTTTTCATCGGTTCCCCGCCGAATGTGATGGCGTCGCTCGGAGACAAGAGCATGGCGCGTACCCTGATGCGCCAGGCTGGTCTGCCCCTGCTCACCGGCAGCGCGGACGCGGCCCGCAGCGCAGCCGACGTCCGCGATATCGCCGACGCCGTCGGTTACCCCGTCATCATCAAGGCCGTTGCCGGCGGTGGTGGTCGTGGTATGACCGTTGTCTGGTCGGCCGCGGAGCTGTCCCGGGCCTACACGCGGACGCGTGCCGCGGCACGGGCCGTGTTCGGCGACGACCGGATCTACGTCGAACGCTTCCTTGAGCGGGCCCGCCACGTCGAGGTACAGATACTTTGCGACGCGCACGGTGGGGGTATCCACCTCGGCACTCGTGACTGCTCGGTACAGCGCCGACACCAGAAGCTGGTAGAGGAGGCGCCCGCACCCGAACTCGATCCCGACCGGGTGGCCGAGATGTGTCGGGACGCCGTACGCGGGGCGCTCGCGGTCGGTTTCACCGGCCTGGGCACGGTCGAGTTTCTGGTGGACGAGGACCAGGCCCACTACTTCATCGAGATAAACAGCCGTATCCAGGTTGAACATCCGGTTACCGAGATGGTGACGGGTTGCGATCTTGTTCACGAGCAGCTGTATGTCGCATCCGGTACCCCGCTGCGGCTACGGCAGGAAGACGTCGTCGCACGCGGCGTGGCGGTCGAGTGCCGGGTGAACACCGAGGACCCCGAGCGCGGATTCGTGCCTGCTCCCGGCCTGCTTGAACGGTTCACTCCGCCGGCCGGCCCGTTCGTCCGGGTCGATACCCACGGCTTCCCCGGATACCGGGTCAGCCCGCACTACGACTCGCTGCTGGCCAAGGTGTCGGTCTGGGCACCCAGCCGGGCGGAGGCGCTGGGCCGGGCCGAACGCGCCCTCGCCGAGTTCGACATCGCCGGGCCCGGCGTGGTCACCACCATTCCGTTCATCAAAAAGGTACTGACTGACACCGAGTTCCGAAAGGGCCAGTATTCGACCGGCCTGGTCGAACGCCTGGTCGCGGACTGAAAAGGACACGGCGATGAGAACCGAACGTACTGAAAACGCCGGCAGTGCCGGCAGCGCCGAAAGAACGGGCAGCACGGGGAGCGGCGGAAATATCCGGACCGCGGTGACACCAGCCCAGATAGCGGAGATCCTCATTACGAAGGCCGGGGTGGACCCAGGCATTCTCGTTGGGAACCCGGATCTTTCTCTCCAGGCTCTGGATATCGACTCTCTGGCAGTTCTTGAGCTGCAGGCGGTGGTCGTGGAGAGGTTCGGAGTCGAGATTCCCGACCACGCCGTCATGATGACCGTGAACGAGATCTCCGCTATCGTCAACGAATCCTCCGAGGAGGTCGCCCGGTAATGTCGGGACACACCGAGAACTCAGTGTTCATAACCGCTCCATTCGATGTCGTCTGGGCCGCTACGAACGATGTCGAGAAATGGCCCGACCTCTTCACGGAGTATGCCTCGGTGGAGATTCTGGAACGCCACGGCGACACGGAAGGCCAGGCTGACACCGTGCGTTTCCGGTTGGTCATGCATCCGGACCCCGACGGGCGGGTCTGGTCATGGGTGAGCGAGCGGACGGTTGACCGCGACCGCCGGGAGGTACGCGCACATCGGGTCGAGCCCGGCCCCTTTCGGTACATGAACATCCACTGGGCGTACGAGGAAGTCGACGGCGGTGTCCGGATGACGTGGGTACAGGACTTCGCCATGCGCCCGGATGCACCCGTCGACGACGAGGCGATGACCGTCCGGATCAACGCCAACTCGGTGATCCAGATGGAGGTCATCCGAGGCACGCTTGAGCGGCTGGCGGCCGGCGGGCTTGATCCGGCCGGGGCCGGGGCGCCAGGTGTGGCCGGTGTGGCCCGCGACACCCGTGCATGACGAGCGAGAAGGAGCTGGGAGCATGGCTGTCACATCCTGCTGGGGACATGTGGCCGCTCGCGACGTGCCGGCAGACCGGCGCCGCGGCGGGGAGCTGCGGGTGCTGCTCGGCCCGCGAACCGTAGGCAGTACGTCCGGCTTCATGGGCGTGGCGACGCTTCTGCCTGGTGAGAAGATCGCCGAACATTACCACCCATACAGCGAAGAGTTCCTGTGTGTCACACACGGTGTCATTACCGTGGATTGCGACGACGAGCCCGCGGTTGTCGCATCCGGGGAGGGGCTCTACATCCCGGTCGGCATGCGTCACCGGCTGCGCAACACCGGGTCCGAACGGGCGTCGGTGGTCTTCCACCTCGGTCCGCTCGCCCCTCGCCCCGAGCTCGGGCACGTCGACACCGAGAGCCCGGCCAGCCAGAGCCCAGCCGGTGATCCGGTGGCCTCATGATGATCGCGTCGCGACGCGTGGCGGTGACCGGCGTGGGTGTGGTGGCACCGGGAGGGGCGACCCGGGCGGCATTCTGGTCGACCGTGACCGAAGGGCGCACCGCTACCCGCCGCATCACGTTTTTCGACCCTTCGCCGTTTCGCTCCCGGGTCGCGGCCGAATGCGACTTCGACCCGGCGGCGGCCGGACTGTCCCCCAGGCATACCCGCCGGTCCGACCGGTACATCCAGTTCGCTCTCGCCGCCGCCGCGGAGGCGGTCACCGACAGTGGGATCGTGTTCGACGAGGACACCGCGAACGCTACCGGTGTCGCGATGGGTACGGCGGTCGGCGGCACCACGGCGTTGGAGACCGAATACGTCGTGGCCAGCGACACCGGCCGGCAGTGGCTGGTGGATCCCGACTACGCCGCCCCGTTCCTGTACCAGGCGCTGATGCCCAGCAGCCTGGCGGCCGATGTCGCGGCCCGGTTCGAGACACACGGCCCCGCCCAGGTCGTCTCGACCGGTTGCACGTCCGGGATCGACGCCATCGGGTACGGCTACCAGCTCGTCATGGACGGGGATGCCGATGTCATGATCGCCGGCGCCTCGGATTCCCCGATCTCGCCGGTCACGCTCGCCTCGTTCGACGCGATCAGGGCGACGTCGCCGGACGATTCCGACCCCGCGCACGCCTCCCGCCCCTTCGACCGTGACAGGCAGGGCTTCATCCTGGGGGAGGGCGGCGCCGTCGTCGTCCTGGAGGAGATGGGACGCGCGCTGCGCCGGGGCGCTCACATCTACTGCGAGGTCGCCGGGTTCGCCACCCGGGGAAACGCCTTTCACATGACAGGTCTGCGGCCTGACGGCGCTGAGATGGCTGTCGCCATCGCAGACGCGCTGGGCCAGGGGCGGTTGGCGCCGACGGACGTCTCCTACATCAACGCCCACGGTTCCGGGACGAAACAGAACGACCGGCACGAGACCGCAGCCTTCAAGCGCGCCCTCGGCGATCATGCCTACCAGGTACCGATCAGTTCGATCAAGTCCATGGTCGGCCATTCGCTCGGCGCGATCGGCGCCATCGAGATGGCTGCGTGCGCGCTGGCCATCGAGCACGGCGTTGTGCCGCCCACGGCGAACTGGGCGAATCGTGATCCCGAATGTGACCTCGACTACACGCCCAACACGGCGCGGGAGCAACGGGTCGACGTGGCACTGTCGGTCGGCAGCGGTTTCGGCGGATTTCAGTCCGCCATGATCTTCGCTCGGCCACGGGAGGCCGGCCGATGACGGGCCGTGCGGCGACGGGCCGTGCGACAGAGCCGCGCGCGGTCGTCACCGGCATCGGGATCGTCTGCGCGAGCGGCATCGGCACGGATACCTACTGGAAGACGGCACTGTCCGGGGAGAGCCGGATCGGGCGCATCTGCCAGTTCGACCCGTCCCGATACGACACCACCCTCGCCGGCGAGGTGCCCGGATTCGAAGCTGCCGATCACATGCCCGGTCGGTTCGTCGTGCAGACCGACCGCTGGACGCAGCTGGCCTTCTGCGCGGCCGGCCAGGCACTCGCCGATGCCGAGATCGATCCGGCGGCCCTCGATCCGTACGAGATGTCGGTGGCACTCGCGAGCGGCTCGGGCGGGAACGCCTTCGGTCAGCGTGAGCTCCAGCGGCTGTGGAGCTCACCGTCGCACACGGTCGGCGCCTACCAGTCGATCGCCTGGTTCTACGCGGCCACGGTCGGCCAGTTGTCGATTATGCATGGCATGAAGGGGCCGTCGATGGTGCTGGTGTCCGAGAGCGCCGGTGGCCTGGACAGCCTCGCCCACGCGGCGCGGCTGGTCCGCCGCGGGACCCCGGTCGTACTCGCGGGCGGGACCGAGGCGCCGCTGTCGCCGTATGCGCTCACCTGCCAGCAGCACAACCACGCGATGACCGCCCGGACCGACCCGGCGCGAGCCTACTGTCCGTTCGACGTGGATGCGGACGGTTACGTGCCCGGAGAAGGGGGTGCCGTCCTCGTCGTCGAGGATCTCGACCATGCGTTGGCTCGCGGTGCGCCGATCATCTACGGGGAGATCGCCGGGGCCGCCGCGACGTTCGACGGGCGGCCCCGGCCGCCGCGGCGGGGGAGCGGAGGCGACGTCGAGCAGTACGCGCGTGCGATGACCACGGCGCTGCGGCGGGCCGGCGTACGTCCGGGCGACGTTGATGTCGTCTTCCCGGACGCGCTCGGCATCCCTGCCGCCGACCGGGACGAATGCGCTGCCATGTGGGCGGCATATGGATCTGCATCGCCGGCTGTCACCACCCAAAAGCCCTTGGTGGGAAGGCTCTACCAGGGTGGAGCGGCGCTGGATGCGGCTACCGCGCTGCTGGCCATGCGCCATGATCTTCTTCCGCCGACCGCGGGCACCCGCGCTCCGGCGCAGGGATGCCGACTCAACTTCGTGTCCGAGGTCACTCCGACACCGGTGTTCACCGCGATGATCAACGCGCGCGGGTTCGACGGATTCAACACATCCCTCGTCCTACGTCGTTGCCCTGAGATCGACTGTCCTGAGGTTGATCATGATCCCGGCTCGCTTTCTGGCGCATCCCCTTTGACCCGAAAGGTAGCGGAGGACAACCAGCGATGACCAACCCCGAGAGCGCCGGCGGCCCCGCGGCCGGACGCAGCGAGACCGATGCCGGACGCAGCGAGACCGATGCCGGACGCAGCGAGACCGACACAGTGCGCACGCTGCTGCGGATGCGTGCCACCGCCGGCCGCGAACACGAGTTTGAAAGCGCCTGGCGGAAAGCGGCTGAGGTCATCAGCACGGTGCCCGGCAACATCCGCCAGGACCTTATGCGCGATCCTGACCTCCCCGGCGAATATGTGATCGCCGCGGACTGGGAGAGCCGGGCGGCACTCGACGCCTTCGGACGCGGCCCGCGACGCGACCATCTCACCACGGCGTTGCGGGAGCTGCGCGATGATGCAGACCGCCATACATACCAGGTTCTGCACACTCTTGCGGGCCGGGGATCGGCCGTGCGCGTCCTGGTCACCACGACCGTACCCGCGGGTGACGAGGACGTCTTCGAGCAGGCATTCCTCGACGTGGCCGCGGCCATGCGCGGTGTCCCCGGCCACATCCGCGAAGAGCTTCTGCACGAGCCCGGAACACCCACCTACCACCTGCTCGCCGAGTGGGCGTCGAAGGCCGCGTTCCTCGCCTGGGTACAGGATCCGCGCCATACCGACCGGACCACCGGGCTGATTCCCTACCTCAACCGCGGGTTCTCCCGCCGTATCTTCACGATCGTGGCCCGGCCCCCGGAGCCGGTACCGGAGCTGGAGGCGTCCGCGTCCCCGCCCACCGGCATCGGCACCATGGCCGGAGCCGCTCTCGGCGCCGGATCGGCACCGGTGACGGTCAGCGGGCGGCGGGAGGCCCGCACGAGCATCGACGTGCTGGTGGTCGGTGCGGGACCGACCGGACTGACCCTGGCCGTCGAGCTCGCCCGTCGCGGGGTTTCGTTCCGGTTGGTGGAAAAGAGCACCGAGCCGCCGAGCCAGGCGGACAAGGCCATCGGCGTGCACTGCCGAACCATGGAGATCTGGGAGGACATGGGCGTCGTCCGCGCAGCCGTCGACGCCGGTATCTGGTTCAACGGTCAGATCGTTGTGATCAACGGACGTCAGACGCACCGGGTCGAATGGAACCTCCCGGAGCTCCCGTACGCCCACCTCGGGTTGCCTCAGTACGACACGGAACGGATCCTCACCGACCGTCTGCGCACGCTGGGCGGATCGATCGAGCGGGGCGTCGCACTACGCGGTCTCACCCAGGACGCCTCGGGCGTGAGCGCAGCGCTGACCGGCGCCGACGGTACGCAGGAGACGGTACGCGCAAGCTACATCGTCGGCTGCGACGGCGCGCACAGTGTCGTCCGCAGGGAACTGGGTCTGTCCTTCAACGCCGGGGCCGGCCGGTTCCCGCAGCTGTTCATGCTGGCCGACTTCGACGTCGACTGGGCGATGCCGCAGGGATACCTGCTGCGGTTTATGCACATGACCGACGGTGAGCTCGACGGGATGCTGGTGTGCGTCCCACTGCGCGGCAAGGGCCGGTATCGGATGGCAACCATGGCGCCGCCGCGGATCATGGCGGAGGCTGCCCGCACCGAGGTGCCGCCGGGCTTCACCAAGGAGTACGAACCGCCGACGTTGGCCGACTTTCAGGTCGCGCTTGACCGGCTGGCACCGGCCGGCACCACCGGACGCAACCTCCGCTGGTCGTCGATTTTCCGGATCAGTCACGGGATCGTCGACCGCTACCGGGTCGGTCGGGCCTTCGTCGCGGGCGACGCCGCGCATCTGCACCCGCCCGCGGGTGGTCAGGGCATGAACACCGGCATCCAGGACGCCTACAACCTCGGCTGGAAGCTCGCGCTCGCCGTGAACGGGCACGCCGGGCCCGGGCTGCTCGACACCTACGAGGCCGAGCGCCGCCCGGCCGGCCGGGCGGTCATGGACCGCGCCGTGCGGGTGGCGTTCACCGATGAGATGGACAACACCGACGAAAAGGCGCAGTTCCTCGACGAGATGCAGATGACCCTGAGCTACCACGGCACTCCCGGGGTCGGCGAGGCACTGGGCTGGGAGGCACCCGAACTGTCCCCGGCGGCCGGGGATCGCGCGCCCGACGTGCACGGTCTGACCCGCCGCGGTGTCGGGCATCCGATGCGGCTGTTCGAGCTGACCCGCGGCACCGTGCACACGTTGCTGATCTACGTGGACGCCGCCACGACCGAGGAGGACCTGCGTGGCTACGAGAAGATGGCCGGCCCGATCCAGCAACAGTTTCCCGGGCTGGTCGACATCTATCTCGTCCGGGATCTGGATGCCACGTCGTCGCCGGGACTTGACCTGCCCGTCGTCTATGACACCGGCCGGGCGTTTCGCGCGGCCTACGCGCCCACCGGACCGTGCGCCTACCTGATCCGCCCGGACGGGCATGTGGGCTTCCGGACCAGGCCGATCCTCACGGGTGCTCTTGAGGACCATCTGCGCGCCGTGTTCGGCGGTGGTGATCAGCGATCCCGGTAGTGCGGAGTCCGGTAGCGCGGAGTCGAGCGACGGGGAGACACGACGTCGAGGTACGACACCGAGACACGACACCGAGAGGGGATTGGGATGGCATCGTGGCTGGGATCGGGAATGGGACCTGCACGACGGCTGCGGGTTGTCGTGTGCGGCGCCGGCACGGCGGGGATGACCCTCGCGCTCGCGCTCGCGCGGGAGGGTCATACGGTCACACTCCTCGAGCGGGACGAGGCACCTGCGCCTGCGCAGGTTGGTGAGGCCGCGGCATGGAAACGGACCGGGGTCGCGCAGCTGCACCAGCCACATGCCTTCCTCGCGCGCGGCTGTTCCGAACTGCTGACCGCGCTGCCCGACGTGGTGGTGGCGCTGCGCGGCGCCGGCGCGGTGGACGTCACCCTGCCCGACGGGCTGAGTTCCTTCCTGTGCCGGCGCAGCACGTTCGAGTGGGTGCTGCGCCGACTGGTCGAGGCCGAGCCGAGGGTCTCCATCCACCTCGGGACCGTCCGCCAGATCGAGGTGTACAAGGGGACGGTCAGCGGAGTACGCCTTGGTGACGGCGGCCTGCACCCAGCGGATCTCGTGGTCGACTGCGGCGGCCGGCGCAGTGCCCTCACCACGGCGATGCTCGCCCAGGAGATCTTCGACGAGCCCGCCAACGAGGTGTACCGGTCACGGCGTTATCTGTTGCGGTCGGGACGCCAACCAGGTCCGGTCAACCGTGGAGTGCTCGGGGTCGAGGAGGGTGACGGCTACTCGTTCCTGCTCTTCCCGCACGACGCCGGGACCTTCACCGTGACGTTCGTGCACCTGCCGGAGGACAGCGGGTTGGCAGGCCTGCGGGCGGTGCCCGCCTTCGAGGCGGCCGTGCGCATGGTTGCGTTCGGTGCGGCCTGGACCGACCCCGCGGTCGCCGAGCCGATCTCGGACATCATGGTCATGAACGGTCTGCGCAACGTGTTCCGGCCGCTGGGCCCGGCCACACCGCCGGGCGTGCACGCGATCGGCGACGTCGTCTGCACCACCAACCCGCATTTCGGTCGGGGCACGTCGCTGGCCGTGGCGCACGCTCTCACCCTCGCCCGGGCGGTCACGGAGAACCCGGCCGACCCCGGGCTGTGGCGGGAACGCGTCGACGCCTGGGTCCATGACGAACTGTGGTCATGGTTCGACGACGCCCGGTCCCTGGATCGGTCGCGTACCGAAGTCTGGCGGGCAGCCATGGACGATACGGTTCCGGCCGTTGCGGCTATTCCGCAGATGAGCCCGCCGAGCCCGGCTGCCATGCCGCGGTTCACGGTGCTCGCCGCCGCCGCTGCCGACCCGGTGGTGGCACGCGCGGTGTTCCGCCACATGCACCTGGTCGATGCGCCGGAGGACCTGCGGGCGGTGGAACCACGGGTGGCAGAACTGCTCGCCGCGGGATGGCGCCCGAAGCGAGCAGCGGGCCTACCGACCCGGGCGGAACTCGTCGACGTCGTCTCCGCCGTCAGAGCGCCGGCGACGTGACCGCAGGCTCTGTGATGGACGGCACTGTGATCGTCGGCAGTGTGATCGTCGGCAGTGTGATCGCCGTGATGAGCAGGCCCTTGCCGAGCATCCAGCGACCCGTGAACCCGGTCAGCTCGCAGCCGGCGACGATCGGTCCCGCCACCAGCAACCGGGCGGAGAAGGTACCGGTGGACGGTTCGACCGTGATGACCGCGTCGTCAAAGCCGAGCCAGCGCCCGGCAAGGGGAAACCACGCCTTGTAGACCGCCTCCTTGGCGCTGAACAGCAGCCTGTCCCAGCAGATCTCGGGGTGGCGTGCCATCAGTGGACCGAGCCAGGCGTGCTCCTCGGCCAGGGCGACATGGTCCAGGACGCCCGGCGGGACAACCGCGTTGGGTTCCGCATCGATACCGATCGTGACGACATCGGCAGACCAGGCCACGGCAGCCGCGCGATATCCCGCACAGTGCGTGATACTGCCGACGACTCCGGCGGGCCATTGCGGCTCGCGTCGGGGACCGGGCAGGATCGGCGCCGGCGGTAGGCCGAGCATGGCGAGAGCGCGGTGGGCGCATACCCGGGCGGTGGTGAACTCCCGGCGCCGCTTGTCCACGGACCGCCCGAGGGTCGCCTCCTCCTCGGCGAACAGCACGGCGTTCGGGTCGTCGGTGAACGCCTCGACCGCGACCGCGTCGGCAGGCAGAAGGGCTGCAAGCAGGCCAGTCTCAGTCACGTGTACCTCAGCCCTGCCGGTTCGATGCCTGCCGGTTCGATGCCTGCTGGCTCGAAAGGCTCCAGGCCGACGGATACAGGTCGGGCTCCGGCAGAATCTGACGGGGAAGATTTCGCGGGATGGTCCAGCGGCGCCACTCCCGCGGATAACCGACCGAGACCTCCTCGAACCGGACTCCGTCGTACCAGGTGGTCCGCGGAATGTGAAGATGGCCGTAGACGACGGCGGTAGCCCGGAACCGACGATGCCAGTCGGCGGTGCTCTCGGTGCCGCACCACTGCGCGAACTCGGGGTGCCGCAAGATAGCTGTCGGGTCGCGCACCAGCGGGAAATGGTTCACCAGGACGGTCGGCATGTTCGGATCGCATTCGGCGAGTCGCGTCCGGGTGTGCGCGACCCGCACCTGTGACCATGCGTCCACACTCGGGTACGGGTCCGGGTCCAGCAGGAACTCGTCCGAGCACACCACACCTGCATCGTGGGCCACGGCAAGCCCTTCCTGTTTGCTGCGCGTGCCCGCCGGACGAAACGTGTAGTCGTAGAGCAGGAACAGCGGTGCCACGGTCACCGGGCCACCGGCACCCTCCCAGACGGGATAGGGATCCTCCGGGGTCAGTACGCCCAAGCCGCGGCACATCTGTACCAGGTGCCGGTATCGCCGGTCACCGGATAACCGCACCGGGTCCTTTCGCGGCGTCCACAGTTCGTGGTTACCGGGAACCCAGATCACGGTGGAGAAGCGGTCGCGCAGCAGAGCCAGCGCCCACTCGACATCCGCGACGACCTCACCGACGTCACCGGCCACGATCAGCCAGTCTCCAGCCGACTCCGGGTGAAGTTCCTCGACGATCTGACGGTTCTCGGGATGGGCGACATGCAGATCGCTGATGGCCAGTAATTTCCCAGCCGACGCCCGGGATATGGTCACCCGTCCGACTCTACCGATATTACTCCGTGAATTGCGCTGACACGAGAAAAGCCCGGATTGTTCTACTTTGGACCGCTGTCGCCCGGAGTCGACCACGATGATCTTGGTGGTGCGGCGATGTCATGGTGCGCGCTGCCGGTCCGGTGGCAACTGCATCCTAGGGCTCGGCAGGCCGCGAGCGTGACGGCCACGATTCGCTCCCGCTCCCGCTGGTCGGGCGGGGTGAGCGTCGGCGATGCCATGGTGGCCATGACGATGGCTCCGACGAAACTGAGCAGCAGCGGCTCCAGGTCAACGCCTGGGTGGATCTCGCCTCGCGCCTGCGCCCGGACGAAGACCTGTCGGGTGTGGTCCAACCCGATCGCCACGATGCGGCGCTGGTAGCGTTCCCGCAGGTCAGGACGGCGGGCGGCATTCGTGAGTAGGTGCATGGCGAGTTCGAACCCCGGCGGGCTGAGAACCGCCGCATTGCGCTGTGCGACCAGCTCCAGATCGGCGGCGAGAGACCCGAGATCGGGTCCGGGCTCCCACTGGAGCTGTTCACTGAGCGCGTCGACGAGAAGGTCGAGGGTCTGCGGCCAGCGCAGCGACACGGTGCCCTTGGCGACACCAGCCCGGCGGGCAACGCGACTGATGCTGAAGTGCACGACTCCGCTGCTGGCCAGCTCGGCGCGTGCGGCCGCACGGACCCGAACCCCGACTGTCCGGTCCCGTGGTCTGCCCCGGCCGCGCGGCGGCTCCGGCACTGGCCCCGGCTCCGGCACTGGCCCCGGCACTGGCTCAGCGGTCATGCATTCCTCCCCGCCGGCCGTGTGGATCGTCCGGCATCCAGGCCGCTTGTGTACCGAACCTCTGCATATTACTGTCCGATCGTCGAGAAAATCGATGGCCGACCGCAGACGACCCGGAGGAGCGGATGCACAGTGGCCGACGATATCCAGAATGATTACTGGCTGTACGACTGCGACAACCACTGCTACGAGCCGCGTGACTCGTTCACCCGGTACCTGCCGTCGCGCCACCTCGACGAGGCGGTCAAACCCGGACGCCTGCCCGATGGCCGGGAGATCCCGTTCGTCGGTGACCAGCCGTTGACCTTCCTGGACAGCGAGGTCTATGGCCAGGTGGGCCGGCCCGGGTCACTGGCCGAGATGCTGCGGAGCATGAAATCCGGCACGGTCACCGAAGGTTACCGATGGGAAGAGCCGCGTCCCGAGTATCTGAACCGCGACGCCCGGTTGCAGGCGATGGACGCCCAGGAGGTACGGGCGGTCATGCTGTTTCCGAGTGTCGCGATTTCGGCGGAGGGCTTCCATCGCACCTTGGAGCAGCTGTACCGCAACTACCACGCGTTCAACGAGTGGTTCCACGAAGACTGGGGGTTCGCCTACCAGGACAGAATCTTCGCCACGCCCTGGATACCGCTGTGGGATGTTGACGCGGCGGTGCGGGAAGTCGAGTTCGTCCTCGATCGGGGGGCCCGGGTCGTGGCGGTGCGGCCCGGCCCGGTGAACGGTCGTTCGCCGGCTGATCCGCACTTCGACCCGGTCTGGTCACGCTTGAACGAAGCCGGTGCGACGGTCGCTTATCACGTCACCGAGAGCGGCTACAACCGTGATGTGTCAAGCCTGTGGGGCGAGAATCCGGAGCCGTCGTCGTACGCCCAGTCTGCGTGGCAGTGGATGAACTGCTACTGTGACCGGCCGATAATGGATACACTGTCCGCTTTGGTATATGGAAACATTTTCGGTCGTTTTCCCCGACTGCGGGCGGTGGCGGTCGAACATGGCGCGGAGTGGTTTCCCTACTTCGTTCGCCGCCTGGACAAGATGCGCGGGATGGGCCGCAACGGCCCCTGGCTCGGCGGCCCGTTGAGCGAGCGGCCCAGCGAGATCGTCAAGCGGCATGTAAAGGTCACGCCGTTCCCCGAGGATGATGTGGCCAAGATTGTCAGTGAGATCGGGCCGGAAAGCATCGTGCTCGGTTCGGACTGGCCGCACCCGGAGGGTTACGCGACCCCGCGCGACTTCCTCGGCCACGTCGCGGTTCTCCCGGACGAGCAACGCCGGAAAATTGCCCATGACAATGGCAGATTGTTGTTGAGCCGTCACTGAGCCGTCCTCGAGCCTGACCTTGCCGATTGGAAGCAGCCGACCACTTAGAGCGCCCAGCAATAGGGGACACGGCGTCGCGGGGCTGGGGCACGCACCTTGCCGCATCGCTCGAGTAGTCGCTCGCGGACGCGCAGCTCGCGGTCATGGTCGTCAGCCCGGGTCGGGACGCCCAAGAGGGCCTGCGCGCATTCCGAGAGAAACGGCCGCCGCGCTTTCCCGACCGCTGAGCGGGGCGGTCGGCCCAGCTCGCGGCACGGACGCTCCCTCTCTACACCCACCCGGTCTACAGCGAGCGACACATGCAGCAGTACATCCGTGCCTTCGAGAAGGTGGCGGCTGCTTTCTACACGAAGACTCCGACGGGCACAGCATGAGTGACGCTCCGAGTGCGCGAAAGGACCAACGATCGCGCACTCTTCGGCCTGGGAGGCCGCAGTCCTGGAGCACTACCGGGTCAGCCGCCGCGGCCGGTGCGTTTCGGCTTCGTGACGCTGTTGCCGAATTCGTCGACGAGGCCGGCACGGCGTAGCGCGTCCGCGAGCGCACCGGTCGGAACGCTTGATTCCCCACGACGGGGGCGGGGTTGGGCACCGCGTGGTTGGGCATCGCGTGGTTGGGCATCGCGTGGTTGGGCATCGCGGGGTTGGGCATCGCGGGGT
>NZ_CAUVXG010000056.1:28411-29237 GCF_963555885.1 Protofrankia sp. Cr2 | reverse complement strand
GGTTGAGGCAGGCCAGAGCCCCGCAGTCGATCACACGGCGCAGGGCTCTGGGCTTTTTGATCTCTAGTACTGCAATTGGAAACGATCAGAACTTCCCGACTTGATCATTTATGGCGAAGATGTCGTCCGTGCTCCGAGCCGTCGAACGCCGCATCTCGTTCAAGACGCCGACCCTGATGTCCGCGCTCGTGGCAAGTCGGCTGCTCCGCAGCCAACCAGACGCGGACGGGCAGGCGGTGACCTGTGCCGGCAGCGCCTCAGGCGATCTGGCGAAGATCGTTGCCGTAGTCGAAAATGATCCGCATGCGGGCACCCAGCGCCCGGGCATACCGGCTCAGCGTCGCAACCTCGTTGACGTCAAAGTCACCGTTCTCGATCTGGCTCACCCGGCCCGGTGAGACGCCCATCAACTCGGCTACCTGACGCTGGGTCAGCCCTAGCCGCTTGCGCTCCTCGCCAAGGTGGAACGCGCTGACCCAGGATTCCGTGCGCGCCCGCTCGGCGGCAAGCGCCTCATCGTCACCGTCGTGCAGCTCGGCGCGAATGTCATCCCAGTCATGGAACTCGGTCATGAGCCCTCCCGCCGTTTCCTCTCGAAGGCCAGCCACCTGTCGTATGCGACCTCTGCCGTGGGGATCGCAGTCTTGTACCACCGTGACCAGTCGCCGGCCTTATTGCCGGCTACCAACAACACCGCCTGTGACCAGGGGTCGAAAGCGAAGATCATCCGGATCGCGATGTCGCGGCCCGACCTCGGCCGCAGCTCCTTGAGATTCTTGATCGTTGACCCTTGCAGCGTGTCGACGAGCGGACGCCCGAGCCCAGG